>JBEANU010000342.1:0-10279 GCA_041165265.1 Bacteroidota bacterium
AAGCATACCTTGCTTTTTTAAATTTGTTTCGTGTATGCGTGCAAATGATTTTACCAAAACCGCTCTTACACCCAAATGGCGTGGCTCCATTGCGGCATGCTCACGGCTGCTGCCTTCGCCATAGTTTTCGTCGCCTACTACTATGCTGCCTACATTTGCTGCTTTGTATGCACGTTGTACATCGGGCACTGGTGCATACTCACTTGTTAATTGATTTTTTACGCTATTGGTTTTTTCGTTGTAAAAATTTACTGCACCAATGAGCATATTGTTGCTTATGTTATCTAAATGCCCACGGAATTTTAACCACGGACCAGCCATTGAAATATGGTCGGTGGTACATTTTCCTTTTGCTTTAATCAACAAATTCAAGCCCATCAAATCTTTTCCTTCCCATGCTGCAAACGGACTTAATAGTTGTAAGCGTTTTGAATCTGGCGCAACATTTACCTGAACTCCACTGCCATCAGCCATTGGAGTAATCAAGCCTGCATCTTCTACTGCGAATCCTTTAGTTGGTAATTCATCACCAAATGGGGCATCCAATTTTACTTGTTCGCCTTTTTCGTTAGTCAAAGTATCAGTTAATGGATTAAAACCTAAATCACCTGCAATAGCCAATGCCGTAACGATTTCAGGCGAAGCCACAAACGCATAAGTGTTTGGGTTACCATCTTGTCGAGCAGCAAAGTTTCTATTGAATGAATGAATGATGCTGTTTTTTTCTTTCTTTTCAGCACCTACACGACTCCACATACCAATACAAGGACCACATGCATTGGCAAAAACTTTAGCGCCAATTTTATCAAACACATCAATAAATCCATCACGAGCAATCGTATAACGAATTTGTTCAGAACCAGGATTGATGCCGAATTCAGCTTTTGATTTCAAACCTTTTTCTGAAACCTGTTTTGCTAAACTCACAGCTCTTGAAATATCTTCGTAAGATGAATTAGTACAACTTCCTATCAGACCCACTTCAATTTTTGCAGGCCAGTTGTTAGCCACCATTGCTTCTTTCATTTTAGAAATCGGCGTTGCTAAATCTGGTGTGAAAGGTCCGTTGATATATGGTTCCAACTCACTCAAATTAATTTCAATTACCTCGTCAAAATAGTTGGAAGGAGAAGCATAACACTCTGCATCGCCAGTTAAGTGTTGTGCAATGCCATCAGCCAAAGCAGCCACATCAGCTCTGCCAGTAGCTTTTAAGTATCGGCTCATACTTTCATCATAACCAAATGTTGAAGTAGTAGCACCAATTTCAGCACCCATATTACAAATTGTTCCTTTGCCTGTGCAGCTCATTGAAGTAGCACCTTCACCAAAATATTCAACGATAGCGCCTGTTCCACCTTTTACAGTCAAGATTCCAGCAACTTTCAAAATCACATCTTTTGCCGATGTCCAGCCATTTAATTTTCCTGTTAATTTAATACCAATCAATTTTGGAAATTTCAATTCCCAAGCCAATCCAGCCATTACATCTACTGCATCAGCACCACCAACACCAATTGCAATCATTCCTAATCCACCAGCATTCACCGTGTGTGAATCAGTTCCAATCATCATTCCACCAGGGAAAGCATAATTTTCTAATACAATCTGGTGAATAATGCCGGCACCAGGTTTCCAAAAACCGATGCCATATTTATTGGATACAGAAGCTAAGAAATCGAATACTTCTTTGCTCTCTGCATTTGCAAAATCTAAATCTGTTTTTGAACCTTCTTTAGCCATAATCAAATGGTCGCAATGCACCGAAGACGGTACAGCCACAGTTTTTCTACCACATGTCATAAACTGCAATAAAGCCATTTGGGCTGTTGCATCTTGCATCGCCACACGGTCTGGAGCAAAATCAACATAATCTTTACTACGTTGAAAATTTGCCGCTACCATTTCAGCATGCAAATGTGTGTAAAGAATTTTTTCAGTTAAGGTAAGCGGTTTGCCCACCAATTTACGTGCAGCCTCAATTTTTGCAGGCATTTCAGCGTAAACTTTTTTAATCATTTCGATGTCGTAAGCCATGTTTTATTTTAGATTTAGTTATTGTTTGATTGGTTTATTTTTTCGATTAAATTAGCAACATCCTCGAAATCGTTTTTTAATTTTTCTATTTCCAAAACTTCTAAAAGTTGTGGTGCTAATTTCAATTTTCCATTATTATATCTTAATCTACTTTCATCATTTTTTCTTCTTTTAAAATTTTGAATCAAAATTGTATCCAATAGCACTTCAGGATTTTCAATATCTTTTGGGCGTCTGTTTTTCAAGTATGAATTTAAATTAGTTTCAGTCGTTTTTCTTTCTTTGAACACAAAATCAACTTTATCTAACTGCGATAAAATCCACCCTTCCATTTTTTGAACCATAAAGAAAGTTGAATCTTCGTATCCATTCAATTCATAAAAACTAATGCGTTTAATTTTGTTATTTTCTGAATCATCTAAATCAATCAATAGTAAAGAATTTGCGGTAAAATTATTTTTAAATCTTTCAATAGTTTTTTCAAATCCACCAACTAACTCAACTTCTATCTTAAACTTATTTTCATCAATCGCTTTTGCCTTGCTAAATAATTTTTTGAACGCCTCCCTTAATCGTTCACTATTGTTCACCGTCATTACGTTGTTATTTAGATGAGGCACAATTCCACCTTCAACAAATATTTTTACTATTACCATCTTACACCACCAAGTTTACCGCTTAACCACATTTGACCTACCAAAAATTCACCTTCCCATTCTTTGAAATTAGCTTCTCTTATTTTTCGAACATCTGTGCAATTATTAGTATTCTTCTCAAAAATCATTAAATCTTCCAAGTCGAAATTATTCAAAAGCAAAGGTGAGTGTGTAGCTACAATCATTTGTGTTCCTGTATTTGCAGCATGTTTAATCCCCTTTGCAATAGTATTAATCATGTCAGGATGTAAGCCAATTTCAGGTTCATCTATGCAAACTAAATTCCCTCTATTCGGATTATATAGTATTGCTAAAAGAATTAAAAAACGAATTGTGCCATCTGATAAATTCTCAATAGAAATAGTACTTTTTAGATTTTTTTCTTTCAATCCCAAAAGGGTTTTCCCAGAAGTTGGTTGACTGAAAACTAATTCTCTGAAATTGGGATTAACATTTTTCAGTTCCTCAATAATCTTGTCATATGCAACAGTTTCATTGCCATTTAAATAGTTGAGAAGGAAAGTCAAATTTATACCGTCTGTTAAAAGTTTAGTTTCTGAATAATAGGGAGAGAGTTCTCTGATAGGACTTTTTGCTGTAGTATCAAAGTAGTTGTAAATCGAAATTTGCTCGATAGCCTTTTTTATAGTGAAAAGTGAATATTGCTGTTCTGCATCTGAAAGCTGTCTTAAAATTAATTCATTCGGATTATAAACCGTTGCATTTTTCAATTTCGATAGTGCTCCATTTTTGTTCAAAATTTCTATTTCACCATATTCTGAATTCAAATGTGTAATTGGATTCGTAGGCTCTGTTTCGTCATAAATACATTCATTGAGAAGGTATGACTTTCCATTTTTTTTAATCCTTATTCTGTAATAAGGGTCGGTTTGAAAATCAAATCCTTGTTGATTCAATACATTTGACAATGCTTTCTTATCAAATTGATAAGTTAAAATAATTTCGTCCAACTCATTTGTTAAATTAGAAACACTACTAAAGCTACCCCAATTCGTTGAAAATATTTTCTCAAACCCAATTCCTGCTATACCATCATAGAGCAACTGAATTGCTCTAATGAAATTAGATTTCCCAGAACCGTTAATCCCTACTAAAACGCTAACCTCATTGTTTAATACTCTTGTGTAGGAAGCATTTCCGAAGCTAAAGAAATTTTGTATGGATATATTTTTAATCATTGGTGTAGCTTTTAATCATTTCGATGTCGTAAGCCATTGTTTAAATTTGAATATTTGAGAATAAGATAATTTGAGAATTAAGAAAGTCAATTTGATTCTTACTAATGACTAATGTCAAATGACCAATGACTTCTTACAACGGGCGAAGATAATCATTGAGTAATTAATATTTATGTAAACTATTTTATCAATTCACATTTTTTATGCACTAAGTGTGTAGTTTTATTTTTTTGTTTTTCACTTGATTTAATTACGTTTGTTTTTCAATTTTTAAAAATGAATAAAACATTTGCTGCTATTACTGCTGTTGCTGGGTATGTACCCGACTATATTTTGAATAATACTGAATTGGAAAAAATGGTAGATACCAATAATGAATGGATAATGAGTAGAACTGGAATTTCAGAACGACACATTTTGAAAGGAGAGGGACAAGGTGTTTCAGTAATGGGTGTTCAGGCAGTTAATCGTTTGTTAGAAAAACGTGGAATTAAAGCAGATGAAATTGATTTATTGATTTGTGCAACTGTAACTGGCGATATGATTTTTCCGGCTACTGCTAATATTATTTGTGATAAAATTGGCGCTACAAATGCATGGAGTTATGATATCAATGCGGCTTGCAGTGGCTTTTTATATGCACTTTGTACTGGTTCAAAATTTATTGAAGCAGGTACACATAAAAAAGTGGTGATTGTTGGTGCTGATAAAATGAGTTCTATTATTGATTATACAGATAGAGCAACTTGTGTGATTTTTGGCGACGGCGCTGGTGCTGTATTATTAGAACCAAATGAGGAAGGAATGGGTATTCAGGACCATATTTTAAAAAGTGACGGAAGTGGTGCAAAACATTTACATCAAAAAGCTGGTGGAAGTGCCTATCCTCCAACAATTGAAACGGTTACAGCAAAACAACATTTTGTATATCAAGAAGGGCAAGCAGTTTTTAAATTTGCAGTAGTGGGAATGGCTGATGTGGCTGAAGAAATTATGAAACGTAACAATTTAACAAGTGATGATATATCATGGTTGGTGCCTCATCAAGCTAATAAAAGAATTATTGATGCTACTGCAAAACGCTGTGGTTTGCCAGATGAAAAAGTGATGTTGAATATTCATAGATATGGAAATACAACTAGCGGCACATTACCACTTTGTTTATGGGATTATGAAAAGCAATTAAAGAAAGGCGATAATATTTTATTGGCAGCTTTTGGCGGTGGTTTTACCTGGGGAAGTGTTTGGATTAAATGGGCTTATTAGTAAAAATATTTTTGAAAGCCTTTCAGTTTCAACTGGAAGGCTTTTTATTTTGATGAGTTGAAAGATATAGGCTTTAGTTTTCTGTAAATTCCACTATGTTTGTAATCCTATTTTGATAAGTTTCATTTATCAAAATTTAAATTAAATTGCATTCAATTTTTTATGAATAAATATTTGTTGCTAATCATAATTAGCATTTATCAATCCTTTAATTTTTTAGCATTAGCTGAAACAAAAACAGCAACACTATTTGGGGTGATTAATGATGCAAAAAACAATCAACCTCTTTTTCCTGCCAATGTTTATTTAAAGGGAACCATGTTTGGCGCCCCTACTGATATTAATGGTAAATATCAAATCAATAATATTCCTGCCGGCGAATATATTATTGAAATAAGCAGCATTGGCTATGAAAGACAAGTACATACTGCAATCAAATTTATTGCCGATGAAAAAAAGGAAATGAATGCAACATTAAGTAGTTTATCAATTACAGGTAAGGAAGTAAAAATATTTGGCGAAAAACCTTTAGTAGATGTTGAAAATGGTAAAACACAAAAAAATATTGGTCGTGATGTAATTGATGCTGCACCAGTTAAAAATATTCAGAACATATTAAATAGTCAAACAGGAGTAGTTCAAAATGCTGAAGGTATTCATATACGGGGTGGTAGAACTTACGAAACAGGATTTTATATTGATGGCGTTTCAGCTACTGACCCATTAGCCGGAACAGGCTTTGGTATTGATTTAGGAACTAATGCAATGGACAATGTTGAAGTTACAACTGGTGGAATAGGAGTGGAGTACGGCGATGCAACAGCTGGTGTGGTAAATGCTGAAACACGAAGCGGTAAAGATAAATTGGAATTAAGCTATACGCACAAGCAAGATAATTTAGGGTTTAATAAAAAATGGAATGGTTATTTTAATCAATCTATTAATGAATTAAATTTAGGCGGCGCCATTAAAGTACCAAAAGTGAAAAATAAATTTAGGGTATTTACATCTTTCAAAAATATTATTACAGATGATTATTATCACACACCGGCTGACCAATTGCAAAGTTCCATCTATCCCAATAAAAATTTTTCGCCAAGGCAAGATAACAGATGGGCTGCAAGTTTCAAGCTGAATTATGATTTTTCACCCAAGAAAAAACTAACATTTAGTTATATCAAATCATTGAATATAAATCAGGATGTGAACATGCTTCGTATTACAGGTAATGATGTTTCATTTACACCAGGGTATCAGTATCCATTTGCTCAAATGCCCGATAATGCTAATACTTACACCCATGATACCAATTTAGAATCATTAAGTTGGTTTCAAATTTTATCCAAACAATTTACTTATAAATTATCCTTATCACGATTATATGTGCATTTACGTGCTGATGCAAATGGGCTACCATGGCGCCCTGATGAGGTTAATAGTGAATTAAATCCGGCAAGCATCACCACGTATCCAACCGTTTCATTCAATCCAAACGATGAAATAGTATTTGTGAATTCACCATCAGGATTTTATAATAATAATGGCATTGCTACATTATGGCACGATCACTTTGTTGAAGAATATACTATGAATGGTTCCGGAACATTTTATTCAAAAAATGCAATGAATAAAATAACATTTGGTTTTCAGCACAAACAGCAAGATTTACAATGGATTGATATTTATAGCCCTTGGGTTGGAGCCCCCATCCAATTGAACAATGGTGGCTATTCTCAATCGTACCGATTAGGCGATATTAGTGATATTTGGCATGTTCAACCAGCTAAAGGAGCATTGTTTGCCAACGAACATTTTAAATATTTAGGCTTAATTGCAGATGCAGGAATTCGTGCTGAATATTGGTTGCCTGGTAAATTTGTAGATGATGCCATTTCAAATAGCGCATCACCTATCCGTGATGAAATTAGGCAAAGTTATATTGCACATACTACCAAGTTGGGCAACAGAAGAATGAAAACCCGATTGCTACCTAAAGTATCAGCATCATTTCCTATAAAAGAAAACCAAGTAATGTATTTTAATTATGGTCATACCACTGTAGCACCGCATCCAAGCTATATTTACACAGGATTAGATCCTTATTATGCTGATAGAAGTACACTCAGTAAATTAGGAAATCCAGATATTAATCCTGAGGTAGATATTAGTTATGAGTTAGGATTAAAATCGCAATTAACAAGTAATGATGCATTAAATATTGCCGCATTCTGGAAAGATAAATATGATTTTATTACCGCCGTTTCATTACCAGTGAAAGATGTAAGTGGAAGGGAAGTATATCGAACCATTCAAATAAATTCAGATTATGCAAGGGTTCGTGGGCTTGAAGCGGCTTACATTAAGCGAATAAAAAAATGGTTTGAAGGGCAAATAAGCATATCATATAGCGTTGCAACAGGTCAATCCTCTTCCTCATCCGATGTGCTAAAGGATATCATAAGCAGCGGTAGCCGCCAAGCCGTTAAAGAAAACTATTTAGCATGGGATTCACCATGGGATATTAAAACATTTGCCTTGTTTACCAAAAATTCAAAATCAGGATTTTGGGGCAAAAAATATTTGAATAAAATGAGTTTGTATTCTGAATTTATTTATAGAAGTGGCAGGCGGTATACTCCTTATATTTATTCAGGTGATGAACCCAAAACTAGCCGACCAATTTGGGTTGTAAATACTGATCCTAATGCTAAATTTTCAAAATTGGGTACACCAAGTTTTATAGTAAATATGAATTACAAAAAATGGTGGACAATTAAAAAATATCAAATAGCATTTACAATTGAACTGACTAATGCATTCAATAATAAAAATGCTCAAATCATCAATCCTGTTACGGGCAAGGCTTATAAATATGGCGATGCTGTACCAACGGAATGGAAAGACCCTAAATATAATGACCCTCGAGATGCTCGTTCATCTTTATTATCTCAAGGTGAAAACCCTTCAAGATATAATGAGCCAAGGCATTTATTATTGGGCGTAAGTTTTAAATTTTAATTTTTTCAACTCGTTCATCCCAAACCATTTCAACTGATTTTCTTATATTTTTTGAAATTTCATCTAATGGCAAATCATTAGCATCAGTACCAAATGGGTTTTCAATTTCTTCAGCAATTAATTCTAAACTTGCTAATACATAGTAAATAAAAACCGAAACAGGAATTGCATACCAGCTAAGCGTAGCCACATAAGCAATTGGTAAAGTGATTACATAAATAAAAATAAATTTTTTAATAAACACACTGTATGAAAATGGAATTGGTGAATTTTTAATTCTTTCACAAGCACCACAAATTTCCATTAGTTGTTTTACCTCAGCATCCAACAATAAAGTTTCAGCTGTTGAAATTTTATTTTGCTTTTGTTGCTCAATAATTTTTTTGAACAACAAGTCTGAAATATGCAACGGTAAATGCTTTGGGCGTTTTAGTTCATGAATATGATAAAGATGTTCTAATTCATATTCCTCCATAGTTGAAATATTTCGTAAATGATTTTTTAAAGCAAACGGAAATGATATTAATAGCTTTTTAATTTCCATTTTCTCGGTTTCATTTTCATTAAAAATATGATGAAATTTTATTGCCATGTTTCGTGTTGTGTTGATTAATGCACCCCATAACTTACGTCCTTCCCACCATCGTTCATAAGCTGTGTTGGTTCTGAATACCAGTAATAATGAAATTACAAATCCCATCAAAGTATGCATGATTGAAATTTTTGCCAACTTTGAATCGGGTGTAATATGCAAAAACTCCTTTTCAAAAAAAGCAATGCCGATTGAGTAAAATATAATACCAATCATGGTTGGCATTAATTCTCTAAATGTATCAGCCTTATGAAATCTGAAAATAAATTGCGTCCATTTTTTAGGGTCGTAGGATACCATTTTTATTAAATTTAATTTAAAATAATAATTCAAATAAAAATCATTGTCTCATCATTTCCTAATTTTGTATTTTTAACAACCATGAAAAAAACATCAAATGCCGAATTAATAAGGCTAAAAAATGACGATTTTAAATCGGCTACCAAAACGCCAATTATTGTAATTTTAGATAACATTCGTAGCCATCATAATGTTGGTTCAGTATTCAGAACTGCTGATGCTTTTCTTGTGGAAGCTATTTACGTTTGTGGCTATACGCCCCAACCACCTCATCGTGATATTCATAAAACTGCTTTAGGAGCAACGGATACGGTTGAATGGAAATATTTTAATACAACCATTGAGGCCATACATCATGCTAAAACATTAGGTTTTCAGGTAGCAGCTATCGAACAAGCTGAGCCTAAAGTTGAATTACAAAATTATGCACCAGCATCAAAAGTGGCTTTGGTATTTGGTTCGGAAGTAGGTGGTGTAGATGATGAGGTAATGAACCATGTTGATTTATGCATTGAAATTCCACAATTCGGCACAAAACATTCTATCAATATTTCAGTATGTTGTGGAATAGTATTGTGGGATGTTTTCAAGAAAATGCAATGGAAATAAATTTATTTTGCAACTCTAAATTTTAATTAAATAAAAAATATATAAATGAAACTTGTTTCTTATTTCAATGGCGATGAAGATCGTTTAGGCTTATTAGTAAATGATAATGTGTATGACATGAATCAACTTGACCCTGCATTACCAACCAATATGGAATTTTTCCTACATGCTTGGGATGAAATGTTTGATTTAGCAAAACATTATGATGAAGAAATTAAAGCAGGTAAATTACCAAAAACTAAACCGCTTAATTTTGCAACTTTACAATTATTAGCACCTGTAAATCGTCCAACAAGTTGTAGGGATGGATATGCCTTTCGTCAGCATGTAGCCGCTGCTCGTAGAAACCGCAAAGTGCCTATGATTGAAGAGTTTGACCAATATCCAATTATGTATTTTACAAATCATAATGCTATTCAAGGCCCTGGTGAAATAAAATGTATGCCCGATCATTTTCAAAAATTAGATTTTGAATTAGAAGCTGCAATAGTTATTTGCAAGCCGGGCAAAAATATTATTGCGGCTTATGCAGATGAATATATTGGGGGATTGATGATAATGAATGACATGAGTGCAAGAACATTGCAAATGGAAGAAATGCT
>JBEANU010000343.1:0-28464 GCA_041165265.1 Bacteroidota bacterium
TACCTTCCAATCGCCCACTCATTCTAATATCAAAATTCTCTTTATCCTTGGGCGGAAAAAAGTCAGTATGAGGATCTAAAACACTTGTAATTGTATTGATGTATAATGTAAAATAATCATCGGTTTCGGTTTTATTAATTCTTGAAAAAAAATCATCGTTCGATTTTAATATTTTTTTCCGAGCCTCAATTTCCATCTCAGAAATTGATTTAATTTTTTTCAATGATGTATCATTTTTTTCTATTTGCTTTTGCTGTATTTCATTCATTTCAAAAACTCGTGCCATTACTTGATACTTCAAAGCCTTGCGCCAAGCATCTTTCAGCTCGTTCATATTTTTTGCATACACTAGTTTTTTACCATCTAATACTATTTCTTCATGGGTTGATAAATCAAAAGGTGTATCTAAATAAAATTTATAAAAAATTTCAGTTTCTTTTACTCTTGCTTTAAAAATGGCTAAAGCATTTTCGTAAAATTCAGTGGAAGGATTATTGATTTGATCATCAATTTTCAATTTGTATTTTTTTAATTCATCAATATCTGATTGAAGAAAGAATTTTTTAGTGTAATCCATTCTTTGTAAAAAAAGGTTAAACACATCAGTTGAAAATTCATCATTAATTTCTTTAGGCTGAAAGTGCTGATCTTTAACGCTTTCAGCAACTGCTTGAATAATTGCTTTTTGTTTTTCAAGATTATTTTGCGATGAGATAGCAAAGCCAAATACGAATGGGGTTGCAACAATAAAAACTATACTTATATATTTTTTCATACTACAGTTATTAAATGAATGAAGATGCAATTTACATTAGTAACATTTGCAATTACAACTTAATTATACATAACAAGTTGTGAATGGTTTTAAATGATTTACAAAAATTTATCGCCTTTGGTTCGTTTTACATCGGCAGTAAAATCTTTAATTTTTTGTTCTTGTGATTTTTCACAAACCAATAAAGCATCGTGTGTATCAATAACAATATAATTTTCCAGCCCTTGTAAAATCACTAATTTTTTATCAGGTACATTCACCATATTATTTTGTGAATCGTACATTATTACATTTTTACCAGCTACTGAATTGCCATGATAATCGTGTTCCGTTAGCTCATATAATGATGCCCATGTGCCTACATCGCTCCATCCAAAACTTGCAGGTATCACTCTTACATTTAATGCTTTTTCCATAATTCCTACATCGATAGATACGTTGGTGCATAAAGTATAAGCATGCTCAATAAATTTTTTTTCATCCTTAGTATTTAATTTTTTTTCGTACCCTGCAAATGCTTCAAACACTTCAGGTAGTAATTGTTCAAATGCTTTTACTATTGATTTTACATTAAATAAAAACATGCCGCTGTTCCATAAAAATTCACCAGTTTTTATAAATTGAATTGCCAAATCAATATCAGGTTTTTCAAAAAAAGTTTTTACTTTATGAATTCCATTTTCATTTTCATCCATGTATTGAATATATCCATAACCAGTATCAGGCCTAGTTGGCTGAATGCCCAATGTTACTAAATGATTATGCTTTGATACATGCTCTAATCCTTTGCGTAACACTTCATGATAGGCAATTTCTTTCACAATAAAATGATCGGCAGCGGCTACAATAATATTTGCTTTTGCATTTTTTAATAAAATTTTTAATGATGCATAAGCAATGCAAGGTGCAGTGTTTTTGCGCATGGGCTCATATAATACTTGCTCCTCTTTAAAATTAGGCAACTGCTGTTTTATTAAATCTGAATAAATTTCATTGGTTACAATATAAATTTGATCAGTAGGGCAAATGGTGGTAAATCGTTCAACGGTTAATTGAATTAGTGATTTGCCCGTTCCTAAAAAATCAATAAATTGCTTGGGGTGGTTATTTCTACTTACTGGCCAAAAGCGGCTACCAATGCCGCCTGCCATTATTACTACAAAGTTATTTGAATTCATGATTTTGCAAAAATACAGAAACTAATACCAAAGTAAATAATTCTTTCATCTTATCATTTTAATACTATATGGTATAACACACATAGTGCTTTTTAATAGCTTCGGTAAAAATTGGAATATTTAAATGTGTTAAAAGTTGAAGTACATCTACCACTTTGCCCGTTTTTAATGCAATTTTAATTTGCCCTTCATTCAAACTATAAGCGTAATTTGATATTGAATCTTCAAATACAAAATACTTTGATTGAGTGGCTTCAATTGAATGTGATTTTAAAAAAGCACTGGTTAATTTTTCAATTTTTGTAGCAGCAAATTTTTCGTTACTTAATTCAATTTTATACAAATTTCGTTGTAGCAACATTTTACTTAAAAGTTGCAATGTAGCATCTTCTTCATGCTGCCAATAAGTAATATTGGTAAATACTTCAGCATCGGTTAGTGCCGCAAATTTACTAATCCAATTGATGTCAGTTTTATTTCTTTCATTTAAAAAGTACTCTAAATCGGGCGTTTTAAAACTTAATTTTTGTTGCTGATTTAATTCACGAGCTCGTTCAAATATTTTTACTAATAATTGTTCAGCAGCAATTACTGTTTTATGCAGATACACTTGCCAATACATTAATCTACGGCTTGTTAAAAATTTTTCAATTGAATAAATGCCTTTTTCTTCCACCACCAATTCATCGTTTTGTACATCTAGCATTTTAATAATTCTATCATAACTAATTACGCCTTCAGCCACACCGCTATAAAAACTATCTCGGGTTAAATAATCCATTCTATCAACATCCAATTGGCTACTTACTAATTGATGTAAAAATTTACGAGAATATTTATTCGTAAAAATATCAATCGCCAAATTCAGTTGCCCATTCCATTCCATATTCAATTGTTGCATCATCATTAATGAAACTTCTTCATGATGAATATTTTGCAATAGCACACCCTCCATACAATGACTAAAAGGCCCATGACCAATATCATGTAATAAAATAGCTGCAATTGCTGCCTCGGCTTCTTCATTACTAATCTCAATATTTTTATTTCGAAGCACATCAATCACTTCCATCATTAAATGCATTGCACCCATGGCATGATGAAACCTTGTATGATTAGCTCCAGGATACACATAGTTGCTTAGGCCCAATTGTTTAATATTGCGTAACCTTTGAAAAAAAGGATGTTCAATAATTTCAAATGCTAATGAATTAGGGATGGTAATAAAACCATATACAGGGTCATTAATAATTTTGTTAGTAAAAGGCATTTATAAAATTTTGATTCAACAAAAGTAAAAATTAGTTAAGCAAATTAATTTCTTTTGTAAACAATATCATTAGCGCAAATACGTTGATGAATTTATACAATACACAATAAAAAAACTAACTATGAATAATATTCAAATACTTTGGGCCGATGATGAAATTGACTCATTAAAATCACATATTTTATTTTTAAAAGACAAAGGGTACGATGTAACACCCGTTACTAATGGACACGATGCAATTGATGCTGTGAAAGAAAAAAACTTTGATATCATTTTTTTAGATGAAAATATGCCAGGTATAACAGGGCTTGAAGCATTGCCTAAAATAAAAACCATTAGGCCGCAAACACCAATAGTAATGATTACCAAAAGTGAAGAAGAAAATATTATGGAAGATGCCATTGGCAGCCAGATTGCTGACTACTTAATTAAGCCTGTAAAGCCAAATCAAATATTACTTTGCTTAAAAAAATTAATTGATAATAAAAGATTAGTGAGTGAAAAAACAAACTCAAATTTTAGAGTAGAGTTACGCAATATGATGCTTTCATTAGGAAATGCTAATACAGCCAATGAATGGTTTGATGCTTACAAAAATTTAATTTATTGGGAAATGGAACTTAATAAAAGTGAAAGTATTGAAATGCAAGAAATGGTGGCTATGCAAAAACAAGAAGCAAATGCTGCTTTTTGTAAATTTATTTCAAACAATTATTTAGGTTGGGTAAATAACCCTGATGACGAAACACCTACTTTAAGCAATAAATTATTGTCAAAAAAAGTATTTCCTAGTTTAAAAAAAGGACAACCAACATATTTAATATTAATTGATAATTTAAGGTTTGACCAATGGAAAATGATTGAGCAATTATGGTCAGAAATTGCAACAATAACCAGTGAAGATAGCTATTTTGCAATTTTACCTACTGCCACTCAGTATGCCCGTAATGCCATATTTAGTGGGTTAATGCCTTTGGATATTTCAATAAAATATCCAAGCATGTGGCGCAATGATGAAGAAGAAGGTGGAAAAAATTTATTTGAAGAACAATTACTGATTGAATTAATAAAGCGATGCAATCTTAATATTAAGCATTCCTATACTAAAATCACAAATCATCATGATGGTAAAGAACTAATTGATAATATTGGCAATTTACAACACAATGATTTAAATGTAATTGTTTATAATTTTATGGATATGCTCAGCCATGCTCGAACTGAAATGGAGGTTTTAAAAGAATTAGCTAATGATGAAAAAGCATATAGAAGTATTACATATAGTTGGTTTCAAAATTCGCCATTACTAATGGCAATAAAAAAATTAGAAGGTAAAAATGTGCAAATCATCTTAACTACAGACCACGGAAGTGTAAGAGTAAATTCCCCATCAAAAATGATTGCTGATAAAGAAGCCACCACTAATTTGCGATACAAAACTGGCAAATCAATGCAATATAACCCAAAAGATGTATTTGAAATTAACAATCCTCATCAAGTAAAATTACCCAAACAACATATTAGTAGTAAATATGTTTTTGCAAAAAATGATTGCTATTTTGTTTATGCCAATAACTACAATCACTTTGCTAATTACTATCGTAATACATTTCAGCATGGTGGATTATCTTTAGAGGAAATGATTGTACCAATAATTACACTACAAATGAAATAAAAAAAGGCTATCAAATTTGATAGCCTTTTTTCCGTCTTCTATATTTTATTGAGCAGGTATAATATCTACTCTTCTATTCAATTCATTGTTTGGTGATTTAAGCATGTGTTTACCATTTGATTTCACATTAATTCTATCAGCAGGTACAGAAAAACGCATAATCAAAATATCTGCAACAGCTTTTGCTCTACGCATACCTAATTTTTCATTATACTCATCACTATGATTTTTATCAGTATTGCCGATGATATCAATTTTCATAGATGGATTTGCATGTAAAGTCATGGCACATCTTTGAAGATCAGTCATATATTCTTTCTTAATAATTGCTTTATCGTTTTCAAAATATACGGTAGGCAAGTTAAATTCGCCACCCCAATGTGCCTTTTCTTCCTTAGGGCAAACGCCATGAGTATCCACTTTGCATCCAGCCGGAGAATTCACTTCCCAGTCTGTATTATCAGCTACACCATCACCATCAGTATCAGGAATTTGGGCAACACCATTTTGGTCAACTGGATAACCAGCCGGAGATAATCTTTCTCTATCCTTACAATCTACAACACCATCGCCATCAGTATCTAAAGCTCTACCGCTGCCATCTACTCTACAGTTTGAAGGAGTATTAGGCTCTTTATCTAATAAATCTGCAACACCATCGCCATCACTATCCATCAATAATTCAGCAGCAGTTGGAATCTTTTGATCGGCTCTGTCAGTTAAAGGATTACACCATTCAATATTTTCTGCTAAAGGATTGCTTCCAACAAAATTATAAGTTAAAGCAATACTTGCATAACCATATTTATCATTATTGCCCTGACGTAACCACAATCCTGTTTGGTTAGTAGCAAATGCATCCAACTTATCTGATAATACATTATTCAATCTGTATTCAACACCGATATTAATTTTATTATTCAATTTATATTTAGCACCTAAACCCATTGGTATAACTGTTTCGAATGACTTACCAGAAATCCCCAATAAATATTTAGTAAATGCAGAATCAGATTTAGTTAATCGAATAGTTGTATTAAAGTGCATCACACCAATACCCACGTAAGAATAAACTGCAATTTTACGTTTAGCTAAATTACCTTTTCGTGCATTGAATAATGTTGATCCAAGATTATTTAAATCAAAATATGCACTTGTTGACAATTGCCAAAAATTTGTTTTAAAATAGATTGCTTGATTTAATTTTTTAGTTCCCATTAAAGCCATAGCTATTTGTGAAGTGTACAAATCATGCTCTGTTTTGCCAGGTACACCCTTTGCCAATGGTCGAGTATTTCCTAAAATACTACCAGCAGCAAAATCAGTTTGAGCACCAACTACGGAACTAAACATTTTTCTTACGCCAATGGCAGCACCAAATCTATACTCATTTTTATATTTGATTGGATGCAAAAATTGATACTGATTTAAATCGGTATAAGGCATAGTAGCGCCCAAATTACCGTATAATGACCAGCCTTTATATAAATCAGAACCGCCTGTTGCAGTAGCAGATTTATTTTGGGCAAACAATGATGAGGAAATAGTCATCAATGCTACTAAAAAAACACTTATTTGTTTCATATAATTTATTTATATTTCTTTATTGATTAAAATTATTCAGCTAATAAAATATCTACACGACGATTAGGACGATGTTGATTTGAAATTGGATGAGACTTTCCATTAGTTTCAATTACTTTAATTCTTGATGCATCAATTTTAAAGTTTGTGCGAATATAATTTGCAACTGCTTCAGCTCGTTTTTTACCCAAATCATTATTGATCTCATCATTTCCACGAACATCACAATTACCATAAATATTAATTTTTATATCTTGATACTTAATTAAACTTCTTGCAGCATCAGCTAATACATCATTATATTGACCACGAATTACTGCTGAATTAACATCAAAATAAACAGAAGGGAAAATGAATAATGGTTTATCGCCAGTAGAAGCGGCCTTAATAGCTGCATCACGTGAACCGATTGTTACGCCTCTGAAATTAACTAGTGCATTAGCCTTTGTGTTAGGCTCTAAATCTTTAATATCAGCTACACCATCGTTATCTGCATCAGCAGCAATTCCATTATCATTAACTGTTGCTCCTTTAGGCGAAAATAATTCATCGTCTTTATAATCTGCTACACCATCACTATCTACATCTAACGCTTGTCCTGCACCATCAACTTTTACGCCTGTTGGTGTGTTAGGTTCTTTATCAAATGCATCACTAACTCCATCTTTATCTCCATCATTCAATAATGATCTTAATTTACCCATTTCATTATCTACATTTTTTAATATTGCTGTTTGTGGATCATTCCACTCAATATTGCTATTAGCAGCGTTGCAAGATCCTAATTTGAAATTAACTTTTACTCCAATATATGCATATTTATCATAAGCATATCCTTGATATCGGCTTGTAGCTAACGCTGTTTTATTAGCATTACCAACTGTTTGAACTGTAGCTTGATAATTTTTATCATATGTTCTAACTAATTGATCGCTTACTGCATCCAATTTATCAGTTGTTGTAAATCTTAATGATCCTTCTAAAGCTACATCAATACATTTTGATAAGTTGTATTTTAATCCTAATGCTGTTGGAAAAACCAAATCGGATGTATTAAATAATCCTGATTTTTTACTAATCATACCATGCATATAGTAAGTTTCGCCATCAATTATTTTTTGATCTGCTTTGCTTAATGCATATACTCTTGCGTCATAAGTAACCATGCCAACACCTGCATAACCATACAAAGCTAATCTTGGTGATTTAGCATTTTTATTATTTGCATTTTTGGTAAGCATTGCAAAATTACTAAAGTTGATGTACAAGTTTATTGATGCATCTAACATTTTAGTAGTTGAATAAATTTGACGACTGAACCCTAATCGTTGATACAATGCATAATCTTCAGTAGAATATCCTTTTTTTGCAATATTTCTATTTGTGATAACGCCTTGCATTTTACCGTAATTTAAATCGGCCATTACACCAATTACATGTGAAAACATGTGTAAGCCATTCACCCCAACATAAGGTTGATATTCGCTTTTTCTATTATTAGTTGACCCAGATGCAAATGATCTAAAAAATAAATGTGAACGAACATCCGTATACGGTGAGGTTGTTCCTATTTGAAAACCAATTGAATTAGATGTGTACTTTGATTGTGAAGATGCAGTACCTGAAATACTAGCAAACAAAACAACAGCAATTAAAATCTTATTAAACATATTAAATTTTTTATTTTATTATCTGATTAAATCTTATTTAGGATAATTTTGAAACGCAAAAATAATTCAATTTATTAAATATCAAAGTGTATTTGTTTTTTTTTAATTTTTATATGTTTCAAATTTTAGTAAAGGGCAGATTTTATATCGCTCTTCATGTGTATCATGGTACATAGCTTGAAGCAATTGATAAACATTTTTGATACCTATTTTTTCAGCCCATTCAAACGGGCCAAAAGGATAATTGGTTCCTAGTTTCATTGATATATCAATATCTTTTTTTGAAGCCGTGCCTTCTTGAAGTGTGTAAAAGGCTTCATTTATTATCATACATATTACTCGTGGAGTAAGCATTCCTACCCTATTTTCAACAAATTCAAATGGCCAATTAAGGTTTGTAAAAACTTTTTGAATAATTGGTTTTTCATTTTCGTCATGAAAAGTTATTTCAGCCTTTGGCAAATTTATAAAAGATGGTAAGGCGTTAATTCCTACAAAAATACTTTTTGATTGGTTAAGCTTTTCACTAAATTGTTGTAATGATGTATTTACTGCATGAATTACAAAAACTCTATTTTGCACTTGTGCGTAATTTGTTATTGCATGAATATCTCCATCAAAATTTAAATCAAAAATAATTTCAAAATTTTGTAAATCTTGAATTGAGTACTCCTTGTTTGATGATACAAATGTTACTTTTTGATAGGAAAGCGATTTTAACTTTTCTTCAAATTCTGCTTGCTTATTATCATCTGCAATTACTAAAATATTCATTTTAAAAAATTTTACCAAAAGTACAAATTGAAGTTTTATTTCACATCAAACAAATCAAATAATTACATTTGCAACTTATAATTATTGCAATACTATGCGTTTACTAATTTTATTTTTATTGCTCGTTTTAGGAAAACAAACAATAGCCCAAGGAACGATTACTGTTAAGCAAGATATTACAATGCATAAACTAATTGATAGGCACATTGAATTGAATGCTACTGTAAAACGTGTTCAAGGCTGGCGCATACAATTATACTCAAATAGTGAGCGTAATGAGGTAATGGCGATTAAATCTGAATTTTTAACCCAATATCCTGCTACAAAAACTTATTTAACTTATCAGCAGCCTTATTTTAAATTACGAATTGGTGATTTTGCTGATAAAAATGAAGCCTATCAATTTATGAAGGAGATTAACGATAAATTTAAAGGTATTTTTTTAGTGCCTGATGTTGTAAATATAATGCCCGAAGGTGTTTCAGAAGAAAAATAATTTTTTATGATAAATAAAATTAAAAATTTAGCTGCACAATATTTCAATGAAATAAAATCTATTCGTGAGCATATTCATGCTTATCCAGAATTATCATTTCAGGAATTTGAAACATCCAAATTTGTTCAGCAAAAATTAATAGAATACAAAATTCCGTTTGAAACTGGTATTGCCAAAACAGGAATTGTTGCTTTAATAAAAAGTACTAAAAATGCTGATAAAAAAATTATTGCACTTCGTAGTGAATTAGATGCTTTGCCCATTCAAGAAAAAAACAATTGTAGTTATGCTTCGCAAAACAACGGTGTGATGCATGCTTGCGGCCATGATGTGCATACAGCTTGCTTATTAGGTGCTGCTAAAATTTTAAACGAATTAAAAGATGAATGGCAAGGCACTGTTAAACTTATTTTTCAACCATCTGAAGAAAAAGAACCTGGCGGCGCTTCAGTAATGATTAAAGAAGGTGTATTAGAAAATCCGAAGCCTGAAAAAATATTAGCATTGCATGTGCACCCAAGTATGCAGGTAGGAAAAACAGGATTTAAAAGTGGCTTATATATGGCAAGTGCTGATGAAATTTACTTAACAGTAAAAGGAAAAGGTGGGCATGGTGCATTACCTCAAAACTGTGTAGATACTGTATTAATAGCTTCACATATTATTGTAGCATTGCAACAAATAGTTAGCCGCAATGCCTATCCAATTATTCCTACCGTTTTATCATTTGGTAAAATGATTGCCAATGGCGCTACTAATGTAATACCTGATGAAGTGCGCATTGAAGGCACATTGAGAACAATGGATGAGATTTGGCGAAAACAAGTGCATCAAAAAATAAATCAAATTGCAAAAGGAATGGCTCAAAGCATGGGTGGTGATTGTGATGTAGAAATTTCAAACGGTTATCCATGTTTAACAAATGATACAACGGTAACAAACCACAGTATAAATTTTGCTGCTGAATATTTAGGAAAAAATAATGTTGAAGAGTTAGATTTGCGCATGACGGCTGAAGATTTTTCATTTTTTGCTAAACAAATTCCTGCTTGTTTTTTTAGATTAGGAACTGCTAGCGAAAATGGGAACAACAGTAGTGCTGTACATACTGCAACGTTTGATATTGATGCTAAAGCTTTAGAAATTGGAGCAGGATTAATGGCATATCAAGCCGTGCAACATTTACAATTATAATATTATCTTTAATCTATCTATCAAACTAAACCAATTTAAATAAATGGATTTATTTTCAAACGAAAATTCGATTTATGTTTTCATACTTTTTTTAGTTGCTGTTTTACTATCCACCTTAATCAATGGTTTGTTTGTAAAATTTTCAAACAATTTAGGAATGCGTAATTCACAAAATAATGAAGAGCCGATAATTAGATGGGCATCAACCAGTAAGCCTGCATTTGGGGGCATTTCATTTTTTATATTATTTTTATTTTCATTTGCCATTTTTGCCATTTTTCCTGCTAAAGGCAACGATTTAATTAACAAAAAGCATTTGGCTGTTTTACTTTGTTCAACCATAGGTTTTTTAATTGGATTGGCTGATGATGCATATAATACTAAGCCATTATTAAAATTTTCAGGCCAATTACTTTGCGCTATAATACTATTAGGTGCAGGCATTTGGATAGATATTTCTCCATCAAGAATTTTCAATTACATTTTTACTATTTTTTGGATAATAGGCATCATGAATTCAATAAATATGTTGGATAATATGGATGGTGTTGTAAGCTCCATTTCAATTGTAATTATTTTAGGAATATTATCAATATGTGCTTTAAATGGTATTTATGAACCCTTCTTTTTTATTACAAGTTTAGGCGTAGTGGCTGCATTGTTAGGTTTTTTATGTTTTAATTGGCATCCATCAAAAATTTATATGGGCGATACCGGAAGCCAATTTTTAGGTGCATTTTTATCAGCCATGAGTATTTTATTTATTTGGAATTTACGTGATGTTGATGGTCCTGAATTTCAAATAAGGCAATTTGTAGCACCCTTATTAATTTTTATTGTTCCGTTAATTGATACTGCTACTGTTTCCATCCGACGAATGATGAAAGGAAATTCACCCTTTGTTGGTGGTAGAGATCACATCACTCATCAATTAGCCATGATGGGTTTGAAAGACAATTTGGTTTGTATTACTTATTTAGTTTTATCCATTTTAAGTGCATGTTTATTTTTGTTTTTACACTATAATAATTTTGAAACCAAATATGTGAACCCTATTGCAATTGGTGTTTTCATGTTATTATTTATCATGATACAATTAATGTATCAGCATAATGCTAAAAAAGATGTAACAAAAAAATAGTTTTTTATTCATGAATTTTTCAGCCTTACTATTTGTATTTATTGGTGGTGGAATAGGCTCAATGCTAAGGTTTGTAGTAAGTTGGTGGATGAGTTTGAAAAACTATAATAGTATTTTTGCCACTTTAATTTCAAATGTTATAGCTAGTATTATAATAGCATTATTGGTTAGTTCATCTATTCAAAATAAAAATTCATCTACTCAATTATTTTGGGCCATTGGCTTTTGTGGTGGATTGAGTACGTTCTCAACTTTTAGTTTACAATCTTTTCAATTATTTCAAACACAGCAATGGGCTTGGCTTGCGTTTAATATAATTGCTAATTTATTTATTACTTTGTTAGCTATTTGGGTAGGATTATTAATAGGGGAAATTGTATAAAAAATCAATAATTAGATATACTTCTTATTGTTTGTATTTATCATTAAAAACAATGCTATTTTTAAAAAATGAAAAACAAGCTGCTCGTTTTACTAATTGCATTAGCATCATCTGCACAAGCACAAGCATCATTAACTGATGCTTCATCAATTAATACAATTGTTCAATCTATCATTAAAAACGATGATACAGAAAAGCAAAAAGTAACTGCAATTTTTAATTGGATAACCGATAACATTGCATATGATATTGATAATATGTTCAACATCAATTTTTACGGCAACCCTCAGCAAACCATTGATAGAACGATACAAACTAAAAAAGGAGTTTGCCAACACTATGCTTATTTATTTGATACACTTTGCAAAAAAGCCAATATTCAATCTTTTATTATTTCAGGATATACCAAGCAAAAAAAATATAGTGATTTTACACCACATGCATGGTGTGCCGCCAAAATTGATGGCGTATGGAAATTATATGACCCAACTTGGGCTGCAGGTTACATCGATAATTCAAGCAACAAATTTGTAAAACAATTCAATAAAGAATATTTTGAAACATCGCCACAAAAAATGATTCAGCATCATATTCCGTTTGATTGCATTTGGCAATTGCTTGAAAAACCAATATCATTCAGTAATTTCAGCAATTCCGAATTTAATTCAACTGTTACTGCTATTAATTTTGATGATTCAATTCAAAACAAATTCCGGCAAAGTGAATTACAACAAAAGCAAAGTGAATTACGAAGAATTGAAAATTTAGGCATCCAAAATCAATTAATTTTTGATAGAGTAAATCATCTGAAAAATGAAATTTCAAACATCATTAGCGAAGGTTATGTAAATAATTATAATGATGCTGTGAGTGAATTTAATGAAGCCATACAATTTGATAATGAATATATCAATTTTTATAATGTTCAATTTAGTCCTAAAAAAACTGATGCTGAAATTCAGCAAATGCTGAACAATGTTGAATTACATTTATCAAAAGCAAAACTGTTATTGCAAAATTTAGGAACACCTCCTGAAAGATTTATACCTCCCAAAACCAATTCAATTCAATCGCAAATTGATGACATTGAAAAAAAATTAAACGGGCAGAAAAGTTTTATAAATAAATATATTGGTACTTCAAAAATTTTGAGAAAAACATTGTTTTATAGATACACTATTTATGGCATCCCTATCAATTAATTTAAAATGGTGGTTCATCACCTAAATCATAATCAATTTTAGCTTCGCCTGCTGATGGGTCATTTATTTTACTTTGCATGATGGCATAGCTTTGTTGTGGCTCAATACGGCTATATCCTTCAGGAATATTAAACTCTTCCCACTCTTCAAATTTAGCTAATTGATGAACAAATTTAATAGGTACAGTTTCAAGCGAACCATTACGATGTTTAGCAATAATTACTTCTGTTTTTCCTTTTGAAGGTTGGTTGTTTTCATCTACCTCAATACCGTAATAATCGCCTCGATACAGAAACACAACCATATCAGCATCTTGCTCAATAGCGCCTGATTCACGTAAATCGCTTAATTGCGGCCGCTTGGTGCCACCACGTGTTTCAACGGCACGGCTTAATTGCGATAAAGCAATTACGGGTATATTAAGTTCTTTGGCAATATTTTTTAATGATCTTGAAATGGTACTAATTTCTTGTTCCCGATTACCGCCACCTTTATTATCGCTACCACCACTCATTAATTGCAGGTAATCAATAATTATCATTTCAATGCCATGCTGCTGTTTTAATCTACGAGCTTTAGCACGTAATTCAAAAATATTCAAAGCCGGGGTATCATCAATATAAATAGGCGCAGCTGATAATTCATGCACTTTTGATTCTAACTGCTGCAGTTCATAATGTGCTAAATTTCCTTTTCGTAATTTTTCCATTGGCAATGCTGCTTCGGCCGCCATCAAACGTGTAGTAAGCTGCAATGAACTCATCTCTAATGAAAATAAGGCTACAGGTTTATTTCCTGCAACCATGGCAGCATTTCGTGCCATACTAAGTACAAATGATGTTTTACCCATACCAGGCCTAGCAGCAATAATTATCAAATCACTTTTTTGCCAACCGCCTGTAATTCTATCCAATGCAAGAAAACCTGATGCTACACCTGTGAGTTTATCTTGGTGTTGTGCTGCAGCTAAAATTTCTTTTTTTGCTTCAACAATCAATGAGCCTACATCAGCATAACCACGGCGCATGTTTTGATTGGTGATTTCAAACAAGTTTTTTTCACTTTTATCTAATAATTCAAAAACATCCGTAGTATCTTCAAAAGCTTCTTTAACAATATCTGTAGAGGTTCTAATTAACTCACGTTGAATAAATTTTTGTGCAATGATACGTGCATGAAACTCAACATTGGCAGCTGTGGCAACCCTATTTGTAAGTTCGGTAATGTAATAAGCGCCGCCAACAACATCCAATTCGCCTGTTTTACGCAATTCTTCTGCTACTGTTAAAATATCAATTGGGTGCGATTTATCAAACAATCTAACAATTGCCTGATAAATAATTTGATGAGCTGGCACATAAAAACTAGGTGCTTTTAAAAAATCAACGATGGAAGGTAAAGCATCTTTTTCCAACATCACGGCACCTAATACAGCCTCCTCTAAATCACGGGCCTGTGGTGGCACTTTACCAAATACAAATTGTGAAAGATTAGCATCAGCAGTGCTTTTGCGCTTAAATTTTGTTGAATTGTTTTTTGATTCGTTAAATACTTCAGCCATAATATTATTTTCAGTATTGCAATTTAAATTAAATAATGGATATTGAAAAAATAAGTACTTAGTATAATTTGAAGCGACCATTAGCCTTTCGAAAAAATTCGAGGTAAATAATCATTACTAAAAATTTGAAATTTAAGCGCTCAATTTCAACCCAATTTTCTGTATTTGTTTCAATCAATAAAACCAATTTACTGTACATGCAGCAAAATCAACTGTTTTAAATTGTTTGAACAGCAAAGAAGAATATTTTAACACTAATAAAAAACTGTTTTTTGAATTTTTTTTTTGAACAAGTGCCAAACGTTTCACACACATTTCACGATTATTAAAAAATATGTAATTATTTTTTTAAAACTGTTGAAAGTTTTTTTTTGATAGAACATTAATTTATGGTTTCAAAAATTATCTTTGTTTTTTTACAAAAAAATATTATTCAGTTTATGAAATTTATTGTGTCAACTTCGGCTTTATTAAAGCAATTACAAAGTATTAGTGGTGCATTAGCAGGCAATAAAGTATTACCTATTTTAGATAGTTTTTTGTTTGATATTCAAAAATCAAATGTAACGCTTTGTAGTAGTGATTTAGAAACTAGTATGATTACTACATTAGAGATTGAATGCAAAGAAAGCATTAAGGTGGCTATTGAAGGCAAACAATTGATGGATGTGTTAAAAAATTTAACTGAACAACCATTAACTTTTAATATTGATGCTGAAAATTATTCAGTTGAAATTAATTCAGATAATGGTATTTATAAACTGAATGGTGAGGATGGTGATAATTTTCCGAAAGTGCCTAAACAAAATGGTGAATCAACGCCTGTAACTATGGCTGGCTCTACCTTATATCATATTGTAGCAAGTACATCATTTGCTATTGGCACTGAAGAATTACGCCCAGCCATGACGGGTTTATTTTTTCAATTAGGGGCTGATGGTTCAAGCTTTGTTGGTACTGATGCTCATAGATTAGTATGTGTAAAACGTGCTGATATTAGTTATGCTGAATCCGCAAATTTTATTGTTCCTCGTAAATCAATATTGATTGTAAAAAATATTTTACCTAATGATTTAACGCCTGTTTCAATATCATTTGATAAAAACAATGCATATTTTGATTGTGGTAAAATTCAATTAGTTTGTAGATTGATTGATGCAAAATATCCTGATTATGAAGCGGTGATTCCTACCGAAAATCCAAATCAATTATTTATCAGCAAAGATGATTTGTTGGCGGCTTTAAAACGGGTTTGTATTTTTAGTAATAAAACCACCAACCAAGTTGCATTAAAACTTAAAGGAAGCACTTTGCATATTGAAGGACAAGATTTAGATTTTAGTAATGAAGCTAATGAATCATTAGTTTGTAATTATAATGGTGCCGATATGGAAATTGGTTTTAATGGCAAATTTTTAATTGATATGCTAACTGCAATACAAGCTGATAATATTAAATTGGAAATGAGCACTCCATCAAGGGCTGGAATTATTGTTCCTGAAAATCAACCTGAAAATGAAAAATTATTGATGTTGATTATGCCTATTATGCTAAGTGGAAATTATGATTAGTTAAAATTAATTAAATACTAAAAAGCCGCTTCAAATTTGTTTTGAAGCGGCTTTTTTTATCTTATCAATGTCATATTGCCTGATATCGGAAAAATAGTTCCATCGGCACAAATCACTTGCATTTGATACATATAAATATCGCAGGTGCATGGTTTGCCTCTAAAATTTCCGTCCCAACCGGCATCAGGCTTATTAATTGGTGTATGCTCAGCGCTAAAAACTTCACTTCCCCATCTATCATAAATACGCATAAATTCAATTTCTTTTATGCCTTTGCCTTGTACGTAAAAAAATCTATTTTCGTATTTAGCATTTACTTTTGGCTCAAACCCATTCGGAATAAATATTGAGTTTGATTTATCGCATAATACTTTAATGGTAACTTCAGATGAATCCATGCAGCCATGCAAATCATTGGTTAGTACATGATAAATAGTATTAACATCGGGCGATACTTTTACATTAATACAAGTATCACAATCAATAAAATAATTAGGGTGCCATTGCACAAAAGTTGCATTGGTAGTGGGTTTTATGCTGTATGATTGCCCAGCCAAAATAGTAGCACTAGTAGGATTGATAACTACAAATGGCTTAGGTTGAAAAATATTGATATGTACTATCGAGCTACTATCGGCATTGCATTTTCCATCAATAATTAATTGAAAATTGGTTGAATCAAAAACCGGAATAAATACATCAGGCTGATAAGAAACAATTTGATTGGTCATCAAATTTTTCCATTGGTAATTTACTCCTCCGCTTGCATACAAATGAATAGTATCGCCTAAGCAAATGGTAGTATCGTGCCCAAATGTAGGAACAATATAAGGGCGAATGTGTACCACAATTTTATTAGTATCAGTACATCCAAATTGGTTTGATACTGCTAATGCAAATGAATCGGTTTGATAAATTTTAATATGTGGGTCAGCTATAAAACTACTTGGCTTAAAGGTTCCTAAAACAGCTGGCCTAAACCAATGATACTGATAACCCGGAAATGGCGGACAGCCAATAATAGCAGGTACGCCAGGGCATATTGAATCATTATTACCAACACATGCAATGGGCAAAGGATTTACTTTAAATGAATCAATGACGGTAGCCTTGCACTTATAATTACTAGTTACTTGTATTGTTGCTGTGTAGCTTGCTACAGTTTGATGGCTTAAGTTATGATACGTTTTTGGTAAATTGGTAGGTGCAATATTTGAGTTGTAGGGTGTGCTTAAATCACCATAATTAATTTGATAATTAGCTATTGGTACGCCGTTTAAACTATTAATTGTGAAGAATGTTTTTAAAGGTTCGCAAGCGGTAGCATTGCCATGAATCAATTGTGGTTGGGGCACTTCAGCCAAACAAACTTGTTGCACCAAAGTATCAGCGCATCCTGAAATAGTTTTTACAATCAACATAATATTGTAGCATGTGTCAGTAACATTAGGCGGCAATATATAACTATGTGTTGCTTGCGGAAAATTGCCCAAGGGTGTGCTACTTCCATCGCCAAAAAACCATTTTTGTTGCACATTGATGGATGGTGTAGTGGTGCTATTAAAGTGTACTGTGGTAGCATTGGCACATACCGTATCTTTATCTTTTGTAAATGATATTTGTATGCCTGATAATACTACAATGATATGTTTGTTGCTAGTATCAACACAATTATAGATAGTGCTATCTAACAATACTACTTGATAATTGCCCGGATTTACAAAACAATAACTTGTATTAAATGCATTTGATTTAGGTGTTGTGTTTGCCCAATCAAAATACCACGTATAACTTTTAACGGTATCAAAATTTACTGATGTATTGGTAAAGGTTACACAATCATTGATGCAAATGGTATCAGGCGAACTGATAAACTGTGATAATGGTTTTGGATGCACTCGTACAAATAGTTTTTCAATAGTATCAATACAACCATACAATGATTTGGCTATCAACATCATGCTATAAGTACCCGGTGTAGTAATTATAATATGAGGATTTTGATGATGATAAATTGCATACACATTGCCACTACTATTTTTAATAATCCATTTATAGTTAGCAGTATCTAAATTATACAAACCCTTAATGGTTAGGTCATTCATGGTAACATCAGCCTTCACACAAAAATCAATAATATTAGGCGACCAACTAAAATTTGCTATCACTCCATCAATATGAACCGTATCGGTTAGCGGATAGCTACAGCCTAAACCATCATCAATAAATGCTTGTACTAATTGATGGCCAATTACAGAATAGGAATGACAAAATGGATAATTATTACTTGAACTATAAGGCAATATTTGAAATGCGCCATCAGGATATTTTACCAAAGGATTAGCAATTGAGTTGGTATTAAGTGTACAGCAAATTGGCTTGCCTCGGCATCCAAATACATTGCTACATGTGAGTGAACCTAATGGCCCATTTACATGCAAATTTTTACAAATTGAATCTACACAACCATTGATGCTTGTGATTTTCCAACAGATAACATAATCACCTGGGTAACCAATCGGGATGCCCATTTTTTTCGGGATTCCGTTAGGGTCGTTGATTGAATATTGAAACGAAGCAAAATAATTAATTGGTGGTGATGATACTGTAATAACAACTTTATCATAGGCGCCCATGGATAAATTGGTAAGTGTATCAAAAATGCCTGGGCATGAAATAGTATCGGGTCCTGAAAAATTTGCAATAGGATTTGCTACATGAATACGAATGCAGGTATCATCACTACATCCTAAATAATTGCTTACTTGTAAGTTTAAATAATAATATCCTAAATTGGTAAATGTATAATTAAAATTACCCAAAGTATTTGATAGGCAAGGGTTTGTTTGATTACATGATGTACCATTAATTTTCCAACAGGCATTGGTTACAAAACCACCTGAACAATTATTAAAAGTGATAGATTTACCTGGGCATACAACCGTATCAGGTAATGGTGCTGCACATGCTCTCAATCCTGAAATATTGGGAGTGCTGATATAATCAAATTTAGAACAACCGTTTTTTGTATAAAACCTATACCACCCATTACCAGATGTAACTTGATTAAAACATATACTATCAGTTAACCATGGGCCCTTTATACTTTTTGATGTGCCGTTGCCGTAATATATTGATGTTGAATCTAATTCATCACCACAAAAAACTGTATTGTTATGCAGTACATAACACAATGCACAGCTAGTAGTGTTTGCTGTTAAAAATACACTTGGTTTTATTTCACTAATAAATATTGAATCAATAGCAGTATCAATGCAAATACCTTTCATGATTAATTTTACCACAAACCTACCACATGAATCATAGTGATGGCATGGCCTAACTAAACTTGTATCAGCCGAACCTTGCAACATGGTATCTCGTTTTCCGTCACCAAAATCCCAAATTAAATTATAGTTATAAGGGCGGCCAGGTAAACAATGTGCAGCACTAAAACACCAATCATGTACACCGCATTTTTTATGCGAAGTACCTACTGGTAGTATATCTAATTTGGCATGGTATGAGTTAGGCGTAATAAATTTTATTGTAGTATCAGCAGGGCAGCCCAATGAATCATTTTTTGAAATCATGGTAACTTTATAAGTACCCAAGGCGCAAAAACAAAAATTAATTGGTGGTGGTTGATTACCTGACTGAACTGTATAATTATAAGTTTGTGGCAATCCGCAAGCACCTTGATCAATAATTATTTTTACTGATGTTGGATAACTTTGTGCCGGAAACATTTTAAATGTAGGCACTATTGTAACGCATGCACCACCCACACTTTTACAATTATAGATTGGTGTAATATTACCCAAAATGCCTTTCACTGTAACCGCTTTTACCACATAATAACTGGTATCAATACAACCATTATCATTAATTTGATAATGAGCATCAAACTCACCTAAATCGCTTATACAAACAATTGAAGTATCGCAACTAAACACCTGAGCCGATGGAATTTTTGTACCTGTTTGTGAAAAAAACCAATGACAAATAGTGCTACAATTTCCGTTTTTTATTTCATTAACATGCGATGTAGGAACTACAGTAAAACAGGCATCTTTTTTTATTAAGCATTGCTCCAACGGAAAATATTGAGCCATTGGTATAATATGATGACCTATTGAAACTGCCTTTGTTTTTACAATTGTATCAGCACAAATTACACCACCCATGCTATACGGAATATGAATTACTTTAACCGTAAAACAAGTATCAATGGCACTTGTATAACAATGTACTACAGATGATTGCTGTGTATGCAAAGGCGCTGTGCCATCGCCAAAAATATAAATATAGGCTGAATCGGTTGTTGGATATAAAGTATCCGTTACTGAAACATCTACACTGATTGTTGCACAAGTACTACCGCAGCTTTGGGGCGTTTGTGTAATATTAATTGTGCCAAAAGGTTTTGATTGAGATATTCGTAAAAATGAATTAGAACAACAACCTCCATTTGATGCTGGTTGGCAAACATTTAAAAAAATTGTTTCGCTACCAAATGTATTAAATGATGTACAAAAATTTGGGTTGGTTGATGCAATTGCACCACCAATTGAATTTATACTCCAAGCATAGGTGCAGCCTGCATTTATTAATGATTGATTAGCACTAAAACAAAAATTATGCGCTACCGAACAATGCACTGTATCAGTAACTGATTGAAGTATGGCAGCTATTGGTGATGGATAAATTGTAACTTGAACACAGCCGTTAAAGGTGGTAGTACAAGCATTGCAACTATTGCCTACGGCATTGTTCTGAAAGCAAATTGAATACACTGTTGGCGCTGATGAGTTGCCACATGGTAAGGTTAAATATTGATTTGAATTGGCATTGATACCACCCAACAAAATTGGCGCTCCGCCACCCAATGGCGTAGCTACCAAAAAACCACCAATGCTACAAGGCTGACCCGTATTGGGGTTGAAATGAGCTGCTAATTTAAAATGAATAGGCTGACCGCAACATACCTTTGAGGTATGCGTTACAAAACTATCTACCATTATGCTTTGCAAACAAACCGCATTGTTCAAAGTATCTAACCCTTTACAGTGTGAAATAGAATCTTCCACTTCAACAATAATATTTTTACATCCTAATGAATTATACGTATTTGAAAAATTAGAATTAGCTGTAGGCCCAATTGAAGGCGCTTGTGGTGGTGAATTTAATGGCGGAAACCATATTTTATAAATACCCGAACCAATTAATGGAGATGCAGCAATATGAAAATTTACAATTGCTGGTAAATTACAAAAACTACCACCAACCACTGATACTGTTGGCTTTGGAGCACATGGCACATTTATATAACATGGTTTTGTAACTACCTTTGAGCAACCATGTGCATCAACCGCCGTCATAGTAATTGTATAACATGGTGGCGAAGTAGTTTTACAGCTATAGGTATGGGTTATATTAGTATTTGTTGGTGTTGATTGTTGCACATTATCCCCAAAAAACCAATTAATTGGGCCATAAGGCGGTGTTCCTAAAGTTATGTTCGGAGTAAAGATGGTGGTTAAGTTTCCGCAATTAAAAGTATCAGAAGCACTAAAATCAATTTTTGGAAATGGATATGATATAGCCACACAATTGCAGGTAGTTGATGATGCACCTGTGGCTCTGTTAAACACGGTTAAACATAATTTATAATACCCATCAATAGTTAATGGAAATGGTGGCGAACCATGCGATAATGCTCCTACATTTGATGTTATAAATGAAATGCCCCACGGCGGTGCACACACAGTTGAACTTAATTGCAAATTCCAAACGGATGAATCGTAATTGCCTGTTGAACAATTTACTACATTTAATGTAAATGGCCCACATTGCGTTATTGGAAAGGTTGCGCCAGGTAATGCACTAAAACAAGCTACAGGATTTTGTGCCTTTATCTGAAAAGATAAAAAACAAAAAAACAGTATTAAAAATTTAAAGACATTTTTCATGTATGTGGCTAAAATACAATAAAATTAATTTAGAAAGATGATTAGGTTAATCAAAAGACTTTTAAATAATAAATTCTGTTGCATTGGGGTGCGTTAGTTTTAATTATTTGTGATTTTTTCACAAAAAATAATATATTTGCAGAATGTTTATAGAATTTCATGTAGGAAATTTTCGGTCTTTCAGAGACATTGAAAAGTTTAGTCTAAGAGCAGCACCTCTTAGAGCAAATGATAGTGGCCTAGAAGAAGAAAATGTATTTGAAGCTAATAATTTTAGGTTATTAAAATCAAAAGCCATTATTGGAAGTAATGCAAGTGGTAAAAGTAACTTAGGAGAGGCTTTAAGTGCATTTGCTTTAATGGTTGATAGATCTGTTAGTACTGAAGGGCTCACAAAACAAATTTGGGATGACCGATTTAAACTAATATCTGACTGGGACAATCAACCTATTTTCTTTCAATATATTTTTCTTATTAATAAAAAAATATACAGGTACGGCTTTCAAATATTAGATAATGTAGTTTCTCATGAGTGGTTGTTTGCAGGTGAAAAAGGTAAAGAAAAAGAAATATTCACTAGGACCTCGACAGGAATAAACATAAAATCTGATTTATTAAAAAGTGTTGGGTTATTTGTAAATAATTCTATCAAAAAGGCAAATGAACTTTATCGTCCTGACTCATTATTTCTTACATCAGCTTCCTTAAGTGGAAATATTTTTGCTTCAGAAATAAGAGAGGCAATTAGAAGTCTTATTATTATAGATGGAGCAGATGATAAAAATTCTGTTTTATTTGCAATGCATATTTTAGATAACGGGACTCATACACAAAAGGAAACATTAAAAAAGTTTGTTTTAGTAGCAGATACAGGTATTGAAGATTTAGAAATAAGAGAGATTGAAAGTCAAAGAAAATCGAAGGAGGCAAAGGGTGAGGTGTTAAAAAGCTTGTACTCAAAACATAAAGTTTATGACGATTTAGGTAAAGTTAATGGTGAATTGTTAGTTAGTTTTGCAGAGTGGGAATCAGATGGAACTAAAAAATTATTTAGCGTTGGTTCATTAATTTTACAGGCTTTGTTTAAAGGAAGAACAATCATAATTGATGAATTTGATGCAAAATTTCACCCAAACCTAACGCTTAAAATTCTTGAATTATTTCATAAAAAAGAAACGAATCCACTCAACGCACAATTAATTTTCATTACACATGATGCAAGTTTATTACGTAGAGGAAAATTAAGAAGAGACCAAATATGTATGGTGAATAAAGATAAGTATGGAATAAGTTCAACCAAAACTTTAATTCAATATAAAGGTGTTAGAAAAGATACTTCCATTGAAAAAGAATATTTAGCTGGCAGTTACGATGCCGTGCCTTATTTAGACGAAATTGATGCTGTTATAAAACATTCAAAGACTAAGAAGAATGGCTTACAAAAAACCAAATAAACTGCAAAGAAACGAGGAGTTTCTTAAATCAATTGGTATCAGTAAGAATGACGAACCATACCAAGAAGCAATTATCGAAAAAAAGAAAAAATTTCTGATTGTATGTGAGGGTAAAAATACTGAACCTGAATATTTCAAAAAATTTCACGTTCCCACCAATCATGTAATTATTAAAAGGGGGTGTAATACTAAAATCAAATTAGTGAAGTATGCAATAAAGTTAAAAAAACTTCCGGAAAACGAAGACAGAGAGATTTGGTGTGTATATGATTACGATTTCAAACCTGATGAAGCATTAACTCAACCAAAAGATTTTGATAATTCTATTAAGATGGCTCATGCCAATGGCATGAATGTAGCTTGGTCAAATGATGCATTTGAGTTATGGTTTGTATTACATTATCAAGATTATGAAAGTTCTAATGACAGAAGTTATCTAAACAAGATTCTTAAAAAAGAATGGGGGCTAAAAAGTTTTAGTAAAGAGGCTAAAACTCAAGAATTTTGTGAAGGACATTATGATAGATTGGGAGGAACAAAGAGTGTATCACAATCACAAGCTATTAAAAGGGCAAGAGCTCTTCATAATAATTACGGCACTAAAAAGGATTATCATAAACACTGTTCATGTACCACTGTATATAAGTTGGTAGAAGAACTTAATAAAAATCTTAAAGAGTAATTTATTGTAACAATTCAAAGTGTCACAAAAACCTTGGGCTATAAATTATTTTGCCCCTTGGTGGCGGTGGTGGTGCAATAAACCGATAGTGCAACCCAATTTCATTGCTACCAATTGATGTTTTTCGTAATTGTGAAATGCTTGCATCGTAGGTGTACACCAATAAAAATTCAGGTTTTATTTGATAGGCAAATAAAAATATTATTCCATCAGCGGTTGTTTTTGAAAACCCTCGGAAGCCCAACCCAACTGACATATTTTTTTTGTATAAAGCAATTGCCATAATATCAGTAGTAGTTTTTATAAAATCAGATTTAATAAAAATGCTAGGCGAAATTTTTAAATTGGTATTTATTTCAGTTTGATATTGTACCTGAAAATAGGTTGTTGGCGTATATTTTATTTGCCCTGAACCTGCTTGAGTGCTATACTTTAATGGTATTGGTAATAAATGATTAATAGATAACGATACAGCTATTTTTTCTTTTTGCAAGCTGCTACCTAATCCTAAATCAGGAGCAATAGCATTAATGGTATTGATAGGCAACGCATCATCATTATGATTGATATTTCCGTTGGAGTAATCGCCTTCAGATGCTCGTAATTTATCACCAAATAAACTGTATTGAATAAAACCAGCTTGCACACCAGCATTAAAATAGCCATTGCTAATACGTTTTTTAAAAGCATATTGCAGCTGCACATTGGTGGCACGATGCGCCGCAGCAAAATCATTTAATATTGAAATACCTAAGCCGCCTTTCAATTTATATTTAGGCAAATGAACATATACTGCCTGTGAAAATGGCTGCCCTTTAAACAATGTCCATTGGCTACGAAACGAGCCACCAGCAGCCAATCCTGAGTAACTACCAGCCAATGATGGATTTACAACTGCTACTAAATATGGCGAATGTGAAAACTGTGCATCGCCTTGAGCCAACACCTGAGTAGCCACATTGAATATCACAATTAGTAGCAATAAAATTTTTAAAAGGATTGATTTCATCAATATTTATTTCAATGTGCAAAATACACAAAAATATCATGTGTTATTCATTCAACTATAGCAACATTAAAAACTGAAAGAAATTATCTTTGCAAAAAAAATTACATGAATAGTTGGAATTCAATTGCCAAATTTATTTTAAAAAATAGATTTTTTCTTCTACTGATATTGGGTGCATCAACCATAGTGATGGGCTATTTTGCTACACAAATTAAAATTACTACTGAGTTTAATAAAAGTATTCCAACTGATAATTTAAAATATATTGAGTATCAAAATTTCAAACAAAAATTTGGCGAAGATGGCAATGTGCTGGTGATGGGCTTTAAAACAAAAAAAATATTTGAAAAAGATTTTTTTAATGCCTTTCAAATATTTTGTGACTCGTTAAAAAACACCCCTCATGTTAAATCGGTTTTAGTATTTAGCAAAGCGTTGAATGTAGTGAATGATACTAGTACCAAAAAATTTATTACCCAAGCCATTTTTCCCAATCAAATTGCCACACAGCATCAATTAGATAGTTGTTTTTTGATATTTAAAAATTTACCATTTTATCAAGGATTGTTGTACAATGATAGTAGCCAAGCCATTTTGATGGCCATCACAATTGATAAAAAAATTATGAATACGCCAAAACGAGAACAAGTGGTTTTGTATCTTCAAAATAAATTAAACGAATTTTCATCCTCAAAAAATATTGAAGCCCATAGTAGCGGCTTACCCTTATTACGAACTTTAATTGCTAAAAAAATTGCCAAAGAAAGCACCTTGTTTACTATTGTTTCATTAGCGCTTACAGCGGTGATTTTATTGGTTTTCTTCCGTTCGTTTGCTGCTATGTTTTATTCGTTAATAACAGTTTTTATTGGTGTACTATTTTCATTAGGCACTGTAGTTTTATTGGGATATAAAATATCATTACTTACCGCATTAGCACCTACTTTAATTGTAGTAATTGGCATCCCTAATTGTGTTTATCTCATCAATAAATATCATACTGAATTAAATAAAGGATTTGATAAAATGACTGCATTGCACCATGTAATTGAAAAAATGGGTGTAGTTACTTTATTTACCAACCTTACGGCTGCCATAGGTTTTGGGGTTTTTGTATTTACCAAAAGTGCTATCTTATTCGAGTTTGGAATGGTGGCTGGCATCAATATTATTTTAATTTTTATTATCTCCTTAATTTTTATTCCATGTGTGTTTAGTTATTTGCCTACACCATCGGCTAAGCATACAGATTATATGGATAATAAATGGTTAACGGCTGTGTTAGATAAAATTGAAAATTGGGTTTTTAATCATCGTATTAAAGTTTATTTAATTTCATTAGGCTTCGCAATAGTAGGAATAGCAGGCATTTTGAGGCTTCAGGCTTTAAGTTTTATTATTGATGATTTACCAAAAAAAGATGTATTGTACACCGATTTGAAATTTTTTGAAACCAATTTTAAAGGCATTATGCCTTTTGAAATTGTGATTGATTGCAAAAAGAAAAAGCAAGCCACATCGCCAAAAACATTTATTAAAATTGCTCAGTTAGAAAAAGTGTTATCAAAATATCCTGAATTTTCAAAACCATTAAGCCTAGCACAAGGCGTAAAGTTTGCTACACAAGCTTATTACAATGGCGATGCTTCGCAATTTCGTATTCCAACCGATGAATTTGAACAAGCATTTGTATATGGTGCTTTATTAAAAAATAAAGGCAAAGAAAACAAAATGAACACTTTGCTTTCATCATTTATTGATTCAACAAAACAAACAACCAGAGTAAGTATAAGCATGATGGATGTGGGCAGCAAACGCTTACCTGCTATTATTGATAGCCTTAAACCACAGGTTGATAAAATATTTGATACCGCAAAATATAAAGTAACTTTTACGGGTACCAGTGTTACGTTTTTAGAAGGCACAAAATTTATTGTAAATGGTTTACGTGATAGTTTAATATTGGCTTTTCTTTCTATCATATTTTGTATGATTTGGTTGTTCCGTTCGTGGCGCATTTTATTAATTTCATTAGTGCCCAATATTTTGCCCATCATTATCACAGCAGGTGTAATGGGTTGGCTGGGCATAGCCCTAAAACCATCAACAGTGCTAATCTTCAGCATTTCACTAGGTATTGCAATTGATGTTACAATAAGATTTTTAGTAAATTATAAACAAGAATTAGCCACACATCATTTTGATATTGCAACCACTGTAAAACATACCGTTCATGAAACAGGCGTAAGCATTATTTATACATCGTTAATTTTATTTGCAGGCTTTTTTATTTTCTGTATCAGTGGTTTTGGTGGCATTATAGCTTTAGGATTGTTAACTTCATTAACCCTAATTTTATCTATGATAACCAATCTTACATTATTGCCATGTTTATTATTGTGGTTAGATAAGCAAGAAAAAAATAATTAGTAGTTTTGAAAATGGTATTTTACCTAATACAGATACGCAATGATAAAGGGCTTTTGATAAGTCAATCAAAACTAAATGTAGTAAAATAAAATCAATTAAAACATGATACGCTTTTTTAAAAACGTATCATGTTTTTTTAAAATTAAAAAATTATGAAATATTTTTATGTTTTTGCCTTAGCAGTGCTGTTTAATACAGCAAATGCACAAAATTTGATTCTCAATCCAAGTTTTGAAGATCATTATATTAGTAGCAACCCGTGGGCAAACCGATTAATATTTAATGATTCTTTTGCTCCAATAAATGGTTATAATGTAATAAAAAATTGGATGACCCTTAGTGGCAGCATGGATGCTTATTGGACACATCATACTTTTGATATACCAAGTAATGATCATAGTAATTATAATTACCCACATACAGATTCTGTAATGGTGGGTGGTT
>JBEANU010000344.1:0-2696 GCA_041165265.1 Bacteroidota bacterium
AACATGTATTTATCAGCCAAATAAGCAACACAATTTTTTTATCATAGTTATCTTTTGTAAATATTTTTTTTGAAACAAAATCTTTGTATGAATTAATTAAGTATGCTTCAAGTGAGTTAAATTCTTTTTTAAACAGCAATACATTTTTTACACAATCATGAATCTGAAATTGTGTTTCAGGTACATCAATTACATCTTTACTAATATTTAATTTTCTATGAATACGGTTAATGGTTAATAACACATTTGCATCTTTACCTGAAAAATTAGCTTGCCTTAACTGATAATTTAAAGAGGCAATCAGCGCATTGGTACTCAATATTTTTTGTAAGCGTTTGCTGTTGGCTTCTTGTTTATCAATGTATTCCTGCGGATTGATGCCATGAAATGATTTGCAAAGCACCAATATTTCATCATAAATTATATTTAGTAAATCATAAAACTGACCTTCTTCAGCTTTTTTTTCAGCTCGTTTTAAAAAATTAAATGTTTGTTTGTAGCCGCCTTTGTACGAATATATTCGGGCTAAAATAATTTGATTAATAGTTTTTGTTTTGCCATCTAAATTATAATGATGCATTAATAAGCTACGCTGAACATCATCAACCAAGCGGTTTTTAAGCCGATAATGAGCATTACTATTTTGTGTACCAAACAAGTGTTTTATTAATTCAGGTGAATCTTCATCATGTTTTTTTTCTTTTACTAAATCAAATAGTTTTAAAATTTTAGCATCACTATTTTCAAACTGAATTCGGGAATTAAATAGTTTGTATGACCTGATTTCTTCTTTATCTAAATGATGAATAATATCTGATAGATGATTCATTTTTGAATATTTTGAACATGTAAGATAAATTTAAAATTTAATATTTTTTGAAACATCATTTTAGTATTTTTGTAATACAAAATTTAAAATGATGAAAGCTTTAAAATATTTAATTGTATGTGCAATTGGCTGTATGGCTCATGCACAGTTGTTTGCACAAAATTTTGATTTGCAGATTGCAAATTTTAAATTATCAAATAATTCAAATACGGTGGCTTTGGGCACTACTGATTCAATGGAGTTTGATGTAGTGAATTTGGGTACTGATAGTTTTATGTTGAATGGGGGTTCAACTTTTATGAAATTTTATATTCATGTTGATACCAATATTGTGCAACCTACACCTTTTAGTTATCAGCTTTTAGCCCACGATTCATTTTTGCTGAATGCACCTATTTTTATTAATGCTGGTGATAGTGTTCACTTTACTTTTGCACTGAATATTGCACCTATTATTTTTACTTTATATAAAGATAATGAAATTGTTATTTGGCCTATTTTACAGCCTACTGAGCCCAATCAAAATAATAACTCAGCCAGATTATTTGTGCATTGCAATGCCTTTGCAAATGTGATTGAGGCAACACAGAAATCGGAAATTGAAATTTATCCGAATCCTACAAATGGAGTTTTGAAAATTGAATTGCCTGCTGATTCAAAAAATTATGAAATTGAAATTATTGATGTTACTGGTAAATTGATAGTAACAAAAACAAAAGTGAATGGTGGTTTTGCAACAATGCAGTTGGCAAATTTTTTGAAAAACGATGGAATTTATTTTGTGAAAATTAAAAATGAGAACAAGGTAATTACCAAAAAAATTACATTTTATACCAACTAATTGGATGAGCTAATTTTACAATTATTCAATAATTTTTGCATGGCTTCATAACCATGTTTTCTAGCTACTTTTATATTTCTATTCGGAATTTTATTGGCATCAGTATAATTAATCAAAGCTTTATCAATGCTGCTTTCACGTAATATATGTAACATAGGGTAGGGGGATTTGTTGGTAAAATTGGCGGCATCGTTTTCATCACTATTTGCAAATAAATAATCAGGATGAAAATGCGCTAGTTGATAAATACCTTCATAATTATTTTTGAAAATGGCATTTTCAGATGAAGTAATTAATTGTAAAAAATTGGTGAAGTTCAAAAATGAATCTGCAAAAATTACCAAAGTGGTTTCGGTTTCGTGATGTTCATTTAGCCAATTACATTCCTGCATCAGGGCTTCAACACTTTGTTTTTGATTTACATGATGCAATACAACATATTTAATAGTTTCATTTACAAATTCATTTTTTGCAAACGGACAAAAATTAAAACCGATTACAACATCATTTATCCATTGCTTAGTTTGTTCAATAATTATTTGCGATGTCATTATTATTTAGGAATGATAAACTCGTGATGATATTATTTTTTGATTTTCAATTACTAACACTTCACCTACTTGCAAATCAGGCTCGTTGGGTGTTTTGCGAATATATTCCATAAAAACTTGGTTGTCATCAGCAGTAAGTTTTAATACATGATATTGTAAGTAGGGTAATCTTTTAAAAGCATCAGCCCACCAATTTTTTAATGCGGTTTTACCTTTTATTAATCCATTTGTTTCGGGTTGATGAATTTTTAATTTGGGGCTATAATGTTCCGCATTTTCATCATACAATTTTATTATCTCATCAACATCATGATTGTTAAATGCTTTAAACCATTGCAGGGCTATTTGTTTGTTCAACTCCATTGTTTTTAAAAATATTTTTATGCCAATAATTTTAGTATTCAAAATTATAAAATAATAATTCAGTTATGGTGTGATGTAACAACTTTGTATAACCACATTTTTTTTGTTGATT
>JBEANU010000345.1:0-4452 GCA_041165265.1 Bacteroidota bacterium
TTTTAGTTCCTAAAAAATTTGTTGGCTATTTTGGTAATGATATAAATTATCAAACTTCAAATTTCTTCAAACGTCATTTTAGTTTTTTTAATTCTGGTTTTGATGTTTGGCATTCCATTCATCAGGATAGCGCATTCATGCCTAGTTCAAAAACTAAATTTGTTTTGACCATACATGATTTGAATTTTTTGTATGAAAAAAATAAATCAAAGTCAGACAAAAAATTGCATCAACTTCAACAAAAAATAAATAAAGCCGATGCCATTTTTTCTATTTCAAATTTTACAAAATCTGAAATTGAAAATCATTTGAGCTTGAATAAAAAAAAAATAGAAACTATTTACAATGGTGTTGAATCAGTTCTTGAAAAACCAGCCACAAAGCCTATTTGGCTTACATCTGATAAAAAATATTTATTAGCATTGGGCAATTGCACAGCAAAAAAGAATTTTCATGTTTTGATACCCATGATGAAATTATTACCTGAATTTGATTTAATTATTGCAGGTAATAATTCTACATCTTATGGTAATGAAATGAAAAAGTCAATTTCAGCATTACAATTAAAAAATGTACACTTAGTTGGTTCGGTTTCAGAAGAAGAAAAAAATTATTTACTGCAAAATTGTAGCGCATTTGTTTTCCCTTCGTTGTTTGAAGGATTTGGATTGCCAGTGATTGAAGCCATGAGTTGTGGCAAACCAGTGTTTGTAAGCAACCTAACTTCATTGCCCGAAATAGCTGCCGATAAAGGGTTTTACTTTGAAAATTTTGAAGTAGAAAGTATGGCTAAAATATTTTTTGAGAAATTAAAAAATGTACCTCCCAGTTTTTCTTCTCTTTTACAAATTCATGCATCGCAATTTTCATGGAATAAAAATGTAGAAAAATATTTACAGCAATATACATCAATTAAAAATTTGGATTAAAAAGTATATTAATCGTTTTCATTTTGCTTTATTTGTTTGATGATTTTTCGCAACATCATATTATTGATTTTATTGCCCATCATGCTGCTAATTAGTTCGCTTGAACTATTGAACAACGTTGGTTTTTTTGTTGCAAAATGTTGTGCTGAAATTCATGAATTATATTTTGATAAATCATCTAAAACAAAAATATTAATTGTGAATGATGCACAATCAATTCAATGGCTTTCATCATCTGAAATAATATATAATGGCCAATTATTAGATGTAATTGAAGTAACAAAACATTCAAAAAAAATTAGTATTAAATATGTTCAAGATAATTGGGAGCAATTTCATTTATCTATTTTTAAAAGTATGCTGAATGATGATAATTCAAACCATACGAACAATGTGCAACAACTATTCGCAAAATTTATTTTTGCCATGCCTGAAGTCAGTTTGAGCGCCAACAGCAAGTGCTTCAGCAATATTAATAAATTATTTTTTTCTTTTAACATACCTTTTTCAAATTGCATTTTGCTGGTTGAAGAGCATCCTCCTACTTGTTAATATAATTTTACAACTCAACGGAAAGTAAGCGTAAGTAAGCGCTACAAAGAATTCCTTTTTACAGCATCCTTTTAATTTAGGCATGATATAAATAGGCGGATGCTGATATAATATTAATCATTAAAAAAATTATAAAATGAAAAAACAAATACTGCTTTTGGCAGCCATAATTGCTATAACTATAAAGTCTGCATTGGCGCAATATGATTCACTAACCTATTCATTACATGAAGTAACTATTTCAGCCAATAAATTTGAAGAACAAAAACGCAATGTGGCACAACATATTGAAACCATTTCAGCAAAAGATGTTATTGCAAGCAACCCCCAAAGCACAGCTGATATGTTGCAAAATAGTGGGTTGGTAACTGTTCAAAAAAGTCAGCAAGGTGGCGGAAGCCCTATGATGAGAGGTTTTGAAGCAAATAGAGTTTTATTAGTAATAGATGGCGTACGGATGAATAATGCCATTTACCGAGGTGGGCATTTGCAAAATGTAATTACGATGGATGCCACTATGTTAGCAAAAACTGATATATTATTTGGCCCCAGCTCCACTATTTATGGTAGCGATGCATTAGGTGGGGTATTGCATTTTTACACAAAAAATCCGTTGTTAAATTCAACTGCTACAAAAAAAGTAATTGTTGCAGGCAATGCAATGGTACGATACAGCACTGCCAATAATGAAAATACGGGCCATTTTGATTTTAATATGGGTGGAAAAAAAGTAGCATCATTAACATCAATTACATGTAGCAAATTTGATGATTTACGAAAAGGATATCAAAATAATCCTGCCTATGGTGGGTTTGGAGATAGAATCAATTACTCAGTTAGAAATTATAATCAAACAAAAGATACAACTTTGAAAAATGCTAACCCTGATATACAAAAAAGTAGTGGCTATTCACAGTTTGATATTTTGGAAAAAATATTATTTCAACAAAATGAAAAAATAAATCATGTATTAAATATTCAGCTAAGCACTACTACTGATATACCTCGTTATGATAGGTTGACTGATGTAAGTGGAACAAATTTAAAATGGGCTGAATGGTACTATGGGCCACAGATGCGTAATATGATTGCTTATGAATTGGATGTGAAAAAAAAGTTTGTATGGGCAGATGAACTGAAAGCTGGATTAAGCTATCAAATGTTGGAAGAAAGCAGAAATCAGCGCAGATACAATAGTGCTAATTTTGATAAACGTATTGAAAATGTGGGTGTTGTAGGGTTGCATATAGATGTATTAAAACGATTAGGTACAAATAATGAAATACGCTATGGTATTGAATCGCAGATGAATAATGTACAATCTACAGCAACAAGAACTAATATATTATCTGGAGCCGAATCAAAATTAGATACCCGATATGCAGATGGAGGTTCAACCATGAATTATAATGCATTATACATTACTCATACTTCAAAAATAAATAAGCAATTTGTTTTAAATGATGGATTGCGTTTGAATTATGTAACGCTACATGCTACATTTAAGGATACTTCAATTTTACATTTTCCTTTCACTAATGCTTCACAAAAAAACAGTGCTGTTACAGGCAATTTAGGGGTGGTGTATTTGCCAACTGATAATTGTAAAATTTCATTCATCGGTTCAACAGGTTTTAGAGCGCCAAATGTGGATGATTTAAGCAAAGTAAATGAATCAACCAAAGGAGCGGTAATTGTGCCAAACACTGATTTGAAGCCCGAACATACCTATAATGTTGATTTGGGTATTACAAAAATTTGCAACAAAAATATGAAGTTAGAAGCTGTTGGATTTTATACTTTCATGAAAAATTTAATCACTACTGATAAAACAACATTCAATGGGCAAAAACAAATAATGTATAATGGCACCTTGAGTGATGTGTATTCAAATACCAATGCTCAACAAGCATATCTGTATGGCTTTAACGCAAGCGTAGAGGCACATTTGAATAATTGGTTGGTGGCTCGATCAATGTTAAATTATACATTTGGTAGAATAAAAACAGATAGCACACCAACACCTTTAGATCATGTTGCCCCTATTTCAGGCAAAACAAGTTTTGATTTTAAAGGTTGTAAAGGCAAACTGAATTCATCGTTTTATTTATTGTATAATGGTTGGAAAAAAACAAAAGATTATAGGTTGAATGCTGAAGATAATGAAAGTTATGCCACCGCCTATGGTATGCCTGCTTGGATGACATTAAATATTAAAGCATCTTATCAAATTCATAAAAATGTGATGCTACAAGCCGGATTAGAAAATATTTTAGATACCCACTATCGTGTATTTGCTTCAGGCATTAGTGGCGCTGGCCGAAATTTTGTAATTGCTTTAAGAGCCAATTTTTAAATTTTTATTTTTGAAAAAGCCCAATAGTCAACTTTACAAAACAATAATTTGAAAGCACTGTGAATCATTTTTTTTGCACAACAACAGCTTATGCGGTTAATGTTTTTGTATTGCTTGCAACTAATAGGGAACAGCATTAATTTTAAAAGTTGTAATAAAAAATAAAATAATACATTTGTATAAACCCTTATAGTTATGAGGCAAAGCCAACACATTTACGTTGGATAACCGCCATAAAATGAGGGTTATATACAAGTTAGCGGCAAGGCTTGGGCGGCATCGCAACAACGAACGGACTGCATAAAACTAACAGACGAACCAAACTATTTTTAAATTTACAGACTAAACAATAAGCTAACAATGAAAATAACAATCAAGCCAAATAATAACCCTTCAAAAGAAATAGATGCGTTAATTGAAACGCACTTAAACGAAACTATTGCTAAACTCCAAATTGCTCACAACATATCGTTGCCGATGAATTTTGAAGTTGTCGTTACAAGACCAGATTCTTCATCTAAAGCAACATATGAATTTTTGAATGTTTCTGATGAAACTCAAAAGCTGTTTTCAAATTCGTTTAACGGTTAAGTCAATGAAACCAGTAAAAATATT
>JBEANU010000346.1:0-5730 GCA_041165265.1 Bacteroidota bacterium
CAAATCAGAACTTTCAATTCGTGAAAAAATGTTGTTATGGTTATTAGATAATGTAGTAACAGTGCATTCTAAATTTTATCCTAATCGTAAAAATTGGAACTTAACTACCGCCGATTTATTAAATTATCCTGATAAAACTTTAGGGAAAGAATTAGGCTTATTTTTAGAAAAGGAAAAATTAGAACCCGTTGAAAAAATTGAACGACATGATGCATTTCATATTTTATTCGATTTTTCAACTGAACTGAAAGATGAAGCAGCAATGCAATTTTTTTTGATTGCTAATGGCAAAATCTCTCCGTTTACTTTAGCTACTGCAATTTATACAACTATTGTAATGCCTGATTATTGGAGCTATTTTTTTAAACATTTTAAGCAAGGGCGCAAAACACGGAGTATTGCAAAATGGGATTTTAAATCATTATTAAATGAAAATTTTCAAGATTTAAAATCATACCTCAATTATCAAACAATAAATAACCCAAGGCTTGAAACAAAATTAAAAGCGTATTATCGCAATTGATATGTATCAAAATACACAATTAAAATTTGTGTTTTACATTTCTGTTTAGTTTGTTGTTAAATTGTAGTTTCTTTGCAGCACTTTAATCCTATAATTGAATTGAATAACGCTTTTCAAATTTTAAAAATTGCCAATTATCGCAACTATCAATTAGGTAGATTTTTATTTATTTTAGGATTGCAAATGCAATCAGTAATCATCAGTATTTATATTTATGAAATTACTAAAGATGCATTGGCTTTAGGTTTGGTGGGATTGGCTGAAGCTGTTCCCTTTATTTTAACTGCATTGTTTTCAGGCAATGTTGCGGATTTATACAATCGAAAAAAAATTATTTTATTAGCCACTTGTGGTTATTTATTTTGTGCTTTTTTATTCGGCTTACTTATTTGGTTTCCGTTACACGATGTATCATTAATTGTTTTATTAATGTATTGTATTACTTTTTTAACGGGGATTGCTCGTAGTTTTTTTGCACCAGCACAGGCATCATTAATGGCTCAAATTGTACCTAAAACTTTATACAGTCAATCAGCCAATTGGGGTAGTATTGTATGGAATTCAGCCACAGTTGCTGGTCCTGCGTTGGGTGGATTATTATATGGTTTAATAGGAGAGAAAAACTCATTTGTAATAGTTTGTATTTTATGTTCAACAGGTGTTTTATTATTTTCAACTTTGCAAAACATATCCAATCCAATACGAACTAATAATGAATCAACCCTTTTAAGAGTGAAAGAAGGGTTGAGTTTTGTGTTTCATCATCAAATTATGCTATCTGCAATGGCAATGGATATGCTGGCAGTATTATTTGGTGGTGCTGTAGCATTAATACCCGTTTTTGCAAATGAAATATTGCATGTGGGTAAATTGGAAATTGGATTGATGAGAGCCATACCATCAGTTGGGGCGGTACTTTGCAGTTTATGGGTTGCTTATCATCCAATAAAAAAACATGCAGGAAAATGGTTTATCACAAACGTAATTTTATTTGGAGTATGTATGATTGGTTTTGCTTTATCTCAAAATTTTTATTTGAGTTTATTTTGGTTATTACTTTCAGGAGCATTTGATAATATTAGTGTTTTGATAAGAAGTGTAATTTATCAAATTTATGCTCCTGATGAAATGAGAGGTAGAGTGATGGCAATAAATTTTATTTTTGTTGGAAGTAGTAACGAAATTGGTAGCTTTGAATCAGGTTTTGCAGCTCGTTTTTTGGGATTAGTGCCTTCGGTATTAATAGGCGCAGGTTTGAACATTGGCGTTTGTATTTCAACTATTAAATTGGCGCCCAAACTTTGGAAATTGCATCTTAAAAATTAAATTAAATTGTATGATTAAATTAGTTAAACAAATACCCAATTTGCTAACGCTAACCAATTTGTTTTTGGGCTGTGCAGCAATAGTTCAAACTTTTTCAGAACGAACGCATATAGCATGTTTGCTAATATTTGCAGCGGCTATTTTAGATTTTTTAGATGGTTTTGTTGCCCGTGCCTTAGATGCACAATCTGAAATGGGAAAGCAATTAGATTCATTGGCTGATTGTGTAACTTTTGGTGTTGTACCCGGAATGATTCTTTATCAACTTGTGGCAAATTCATTTGTGATAAAAGCTAACGCTTTTGATACTTCAGTAATGTATTTTTTACCAGCATTTTTGGTAAGTTGTATGGCTGCTTATCGCTTAGCTCGATTTAATATTTCAGAAGGCAAACCTGATAGATTCAATGGCATTCCTTCGCCTGCCATGGCTTTGTTTGTGGCTTGTTTGCCCATGATTATTTTTTATTCAGGAAATCAAAAAGTAACTAATTTAATACTGAATAGCAATGTATTATATGGTGTAATAGTTTTATTAAGTTACTTAATGGTGAGTAATCATCAATTGTTTAAGCTTTCGCCTAAAGCCATGAATCCTAAAAAAAATGTTATGAGATTTATATTGATTGCGCTATCACTAATAAGTATCTTGTTATTAAAATGGATGTCAGCTTTGGTTATTTTACCAGCCTATTTAATATTAAGTAAAATTGAATTTACTTTTTTTAACAAAGATTAATCTTGATACGATGCACACAATCGATGTAAAATATTGAATAATAAAAATAAGAAATAGGGATAAATTAAATCGACTATTTATTTCATCAAATCCTCTACATCATCAGCTTCAATAGGCACTCCAGCTTTTTCCATCAAATCAATATTACCATTTTCAGTAATCAGAATATCATTTTCTAATCTGATTCCAATTCCTTCTTCTTTAATATAAATTCCTGGTTCGCAGGTTAAAATCATTCCAGCTGCAAATTTATTTCCATAATAATTACCAATATCATGAACATCTAATCCTAAAAAATGAGATGTACCATGCATGAAATATTTTTTATACAAAGGCGCATCAGCATTTTGTTTTGCCACATCTTCAGCTTTTAATAATCCTAATTTAATTAATTGTTCGGTTGCAATTTTACCTACTTCACGTTCATAAGGTTGGCGCTCATTGCCAGCAACTAACATTTTTTTTGCTTCTTTCTGAATCGTTAATACCGCATTGTAAACATCTTTCTGACGTTGCGTAAATTTTCCATTCACTGGCAAAACTCTTGTTATATCTGAATTGTACATTCCGTATTCAGCACCAAAATCTAACAAAATAATATCGCCATCTTTCAATTGCTGATTGTTTTTGTTATAATGCAAAATGCAGCTATTTTTTCCTGAAGCAATGATGGGTTCAAAAGCATGACCAGTAGCTCTGTTGATTAAATATTCATGAATCATTTCGGCTTCTAACTCAAATTCCCAAACACCAGGCTTAGCTTTTTTAGCCATTCTGAAAAATGCTTTTTTTGCAATTTCAACAGCTGTGCTCGTTAATTCAATTTCGGCAGCTGATTTTATTTCACGAAGTTTTGCCATGATTGGCGCACTTCTCTGATAATTATGAATAGGATATTGAGTTCTTAAATCATTGATAAATCGTAAATCACGATAGGCAACTTCATGCACATATCTATCATTTTCATTTGTGTTTAAATAAACAAATTCAGCATGACGCATTAATAAATTTAAAATGGCAGGCATTTGATCTAACCAAAAAATATGCTGAATACCGCTTGCAGCCTTAGCTTCATCAATGGTGTACTTATGTCCTTCCCAAGTTGCAATTTCTTCATTTGTTCGTTTAATGAATAAAATTTCTTTTCTGTTATCAATCGTACAATCAGGAAAAAGAATCAATACAGTTTCTTCTTGATCAATTCCTGTTAAATAAAACAAATCACTATTCTGACGCCAAAAATGCTGTGCATCAGCATTACGTGGCATCATATCATTGGCATTGAAAATTGCCATTGAATTAGGCTTCAGTTGCGAAATAAATCGTTTTCTGTTTTCAATAAATAACTTTGAATCAATTGGTAAATATTTCATTGTTTATTTTTTGTAAAATTACTTTTAAAATTTTTGAATAATTCACTTTAATAAAGTGATTTACTTTTTATTATATTCAATCAACGCTTGTTGCAAGCAATCCATAGCTTTTCCTAAATCTTCTTTATTTAAAACATAAGCTAATCGAACTTCATTTTTTCCCAATCCTGCTGTTGCATAAAATCCTGTAGCTGGCGCCAACATTACAGTTTGATTGTTGTAGCTGAATGATTCTAATAACCATTGACAAAATTTATCGGCATCATCAATTGGCAATTTTGCAATGGCATAAAATGCGCCACCAGGATTTGGGCAATAAACTCCTTCCATTTCATTTAATCGCTTCACCAATAAATTTCGGCGTTCGGTATATTCATTTTTTATTTCATCAAAATAATTCAATGGCAAATCAATAGCTGCTTCACCTGCAATTTGTGCAAACGATGGCGGACTTAATCTTGCTTGAGCAAACTTCATAGCTGTATCAAACAATTCTTTATTTCTGGTTACAAATGCTCCAATCCTTCCACCACAAGCACTATAACGCTTACTTATTGTATCCATCACAATTACATTTTCATCAATGCCTTTTAGTTGTAAAGCAGAAAATGGTTGTGCTCCATCGTAACAAAATTCACGATAAGCTTCATCGCTAAATAAAAATAAATTATGTTTTTTTACTAATTCGGCTAATGATTCCATTTCTTGTTGAGAATACAAATAGCCCGTAGGATTATTAGGATTGCATATTACAATTGCTTTAGTTTTTGAAGTGATAAGTTTTTCAAATTCTTCAATTGCAGGTAATGCAAAACCACTTTCAATGGTTGAAGTGATAGGTTTGATTTCAACATCGGCAGCAGTTGCAAATCCATTATAGTTGGCGTAGAATGGTTCAGGAATAATTACTTCATCGCCAGCATCTAAGCAAGCCATCATGCCAAATAAAATAGCCTCACTGCCACCTGTTGTTATCATGATTTGTGAAAAATCTAAATCAATTCCAAATCGTTTGTAATACTCAACTGATTTTTTTCGATAGCTTTCATTACCAGCACTGTGGCTATATTCAAGCACTTTAAAATCGCTATGGCGTACTGCATCTAATACGGCTTTTGGCGTTTCAATATCAGGCTGACCAATATTTAAGTGATACACTTTTGTTCCTCTTTTTTTTGCTGCTTCAGCAAATGGAACTAATTTACGAATAGGGGATGAGGGCATTATTTCGCCTCGGTGTGATATTTTTGGCATACTGCAAAAATGCAATTTTAATTGCATAAAAAAAATGCAATTGCTGAATTTCAACAATTGCATTTTGATAATTTGAAATAAAAATTATTTACGCTTGTTTTACAAACTGAACTTCAGCATTAATTTTCACTTCTTCTGAAACCATTACGCCGCCTGTTTCTAACGCTGCATTCCATGATAAATTCCAATGCGTTCTGTTTATTTTGCCATTGATGGTAAAACCAGCTTTTGTATTGCCCCAAGGGTCTTTGGTTATTCCTCCTAATTCAACATCAAGTGTTACAGCTTTTGTAACATCTTTAATAGTTAAATCCCCTGTTACCGAAAAATTTCCATCATTCGATTTTTCGAATTTTGTTGATTCGAATTTAATAGTAGGGTAGGTTTCAGCATTAAAAAAATCACCCGATTTTAAATGTCCATCACGTTGTTCATTATTGGTGTTGATAGAATTAATATCAGCGCTAAAACTCACTACAGCATTGGTAAAATTATCATCATCCGATTCTATTGAT
>JBEANU010000347.1:0-3187 GCA_041165265.1 Bacteroidota bacterium
TTAGATGATAATGGCCGACGTGAAACAGCTATTTATTTTGGATTAGGTACTCGTTTTTCAAAACCTGCCATAGATGCCACAACATTATATTTTAGATTAGATTTTTATCATTTTGCTGCAGGGTTATCGTATGATTTCAATGTATCGCAGTTAAGATTTGTATCCCATAATTTAGGCGGACCTGAATTTGCATTGCAATATTTAATTAGGTGTCCTAAAAGTAAGGCAACAACCTACTATGGTAGAGGAAAAAAAATGTTTTGCCCCAAGTTTTAATTTCTAATTTTGTCAACATCAAAAAAAATATTTCAATATATTATGAGTAATCAAAAAACAATTTTTTATTTTTTAGTAGTTTTAATTTTCACTACAGCATCATGCAAATCATGTAAAAATAAATTTTCAAAGCATGAACCTGAAGCAAAAGCAACATCTTACGAAGATTCATTATATGCAGGTTTGGATGATACTACTAGCAACACTGCAAGCATAAATACTAGCGCAGATGGAACTAGTACTACTGATAACTCAGCAGCTACAACAAATGTAAATAATACAACACCCACATCAAACAGCACCGCCGAAACTAATAAAAGCGAAAAAAAATTAGCAGCCGATGTTGAAAATGAAAGCAATTCAAAATATTCATCAAAAAGAAAACGTGGCGTTTCTTCCTCTATTTATGATGGTATCAACGATCAAGAAGAAAGATATGTTGTAAGAAAAGCAGAAGGATACAACGATGCATATTATATTGATGATTATAATGGAACTAATAAGTTTTATGAAGAGCATTACAAAAAAGCATCAAAACTTGAAAAACCAATTACTGAATACATTGATAAATCAATGAATTTGCCTACATCAGCTTATGCAAAAGGAGTAACACAAAAAAGTGTTGATGCTACAATACCTAAACCAGTTGTAGTTGAAACAAAAGCAAAAGTTGAAGAACCAAAAGGTGGCGGAACAGGAAGTATTGGTATTCCTAAAAAACCAAATACTAAAGTTGAAAAACCAAAAAATGCACAGGAAATGCTGAATAAAAAAAACTAAAATATAAAATATAAGTTCGGCTGTTTTTTAAATAAAGCAGCCGTTTTTTTATGTTTAAAATTATAACGTATGAATTTAATTTTTTTTGATAATCAAGCCCGAGAAACTTTATTACCATTAACATTCACTAGGCCAATTGCTGATATTAGATGCGGAATTTTAACCATCAGAGAAAAATGGGAAAAGTATTTTAATATCACATCTACAAGTATTACTGAAGATTATTTAGCTGAAAAATTTAGCCTTCATATTGAAAATGAAAATTTATTAATTGCTGGAAATCTATTTCCGAATAAATACTTAATTGAAGCCATTCATCAACTAAAACTTGACGAAATTTTAGTTTCTGAAAATAATATTATTGCAGCCAAATTATCAAAAAATGAAACTGAAAACTTTAGTATTACCAAGCAATATTTAAAAACAGTTAATTTTATTGGCGAACTAAAATTTCTAACAAAATCGCATCAAATATTTAGTTGGAATGATGTTGAAATAAAAAGTGATTTTGAGCTTATTACAAAGGGTAGAACTTCATCAAAATTAAGCGCAACAAATAGGGTAGTGGCTGCTGAAAATATTTTTGTAGAAGAAGGTGCTATTATTGAACATTCAATATTAAATGCAGCAAATTCAAAAATGTATTTTGCTAAATACTCCGAAGTAATGGAAGGCTGCATGATACGTGGCTCATTTACCTTAGGCGAACATTCGGTATTGAAATTAGGAGCAAAAATATATGGCGCTACTACCATTGGGCAACATAGCAAAGTTGGGGGTGAAGTGAATAATTGTGTTATTTTTGGGTACAGCAACAAAGCACATGATGGCTTTATGGGTAATAGTGTGATAGGCGAATGGTGTAATTGGGGCGCTGATACCAATAATTCAAATTTAAAAAATAATTATGAAGAAGTAAAACTATGGAACTATCAAAAAAATAGTTTTGAAAAAACTGAACTACAATTTTGTGGTTTAATAATGGCTGACCACAGCAAATGCGGCATCAATACAATGTTTAATACGGGTACTGTAGTAGGAGTGAGTGCCAATATTTTTGGAGCCGGATTTCCAAGAAATATTATTGCCGATTTCAGTTGGGGTGGTGCACAAGGCACTACTACTTATCAATTAGATAAAGCTATTGAAACCGCTAAAAAAGTGTATGAACGCCGAGGATTAAATTTTAATGAAATGGAACAAAATATATTTGCTACCATTTTTGATAAAACACAACATTTAAGAAAGTAAAATGAGAACAAAAATTGTAGCCGGAAATTGGAAAATGAATAATGATTTTAACCAAAGTATTAATTTAGTTACTGAATTATTAGCCATAAAACCTACAGCAAAAGTAAACGTGGTGCTTTGTCCGCCTATGCCATTTATTCATTCAGTTGTTGGCCATCTTTCTCAACAATCAAATTATTATGTAGGTGCTCAAAATGTAAATCCTAATAAAAATGGAGCATTTACAGGTGAAATATCAACACACATGTTGCAATCAGTTTGTTGTAAATATGTAATTATTGGGCATTCAGAGCGTCGTGAATATTTTAATGAAACACATGAATTTTTAAAATTTAAAGTAGATGCTGTTTTAGAAAGTAACTTAACTCCAATATTTTGTTGTGGTGAACCATTGGAAGTTAGAAATCAAAATCAGCAAAATGATTTTGTGAAAAAACAACTTGCTGAAAGTTTATTTCATTTATCTGAACAAAATATTAAAAACTGCGTAATAGCTTATGAACCTATTTGGGCAATTGGTACAGGGCTAACAGCATCGGTAAATCAGGCTCAAGAAATGCATCAATTTATAAGATTATTAATAGCACAACATTACAATGAAAGCGTTGCAGCTTCAATCACAATTTTATATGGTGGAAGTTGCAATCCATCAAATGCTGAAACACTATTTGCTCAACCTGATGTAGATGGCGGACTTATTGGTGGAGCATCGCTTAAAGCAAATGATTTTGTATCAATAATTAATGCTTTAGAAAATACAGAATCTTAAAAATGTACAATTTTAATCCATTAACATAAAATGGCATAGATTTAGACTTTTACAAACACAATCAAACATTTATCATGAAAAAGATAATTCTTATCAGCTCAATTATTACAA
>JBEANU010000348.1:0-3363 GCA_041165265.1 Bacteroidota bacterium
AATAGGTTAATGAAGTAGGTGTGAAATTTTTTTAAAAGTTGTTATAGTAACTCACTATCAAGCTTTAAAAATTATAAACAAACTGCATTGTAAAACTTCGTGGCGGAGCAATATAAGCTGGTCGCTCAGTATATTCAAAATTTAAAATATTTTTTACAATGATAGATGCTGTTGCATTTTTTGTAAGTTGATACATTAATCTGGCATCAATTATCCAAGTATCTTTATGACCCCATTTAGTTCTATAATCCTTTACTGATGCAAATAGCACATTAAGGCTGTTATCAATATTTACCATATATGTGTTGTATCTAACATAACTACCAAGCGTAATTTTTTTCCATTTTAATTCCATATCTGCTTTAGCTGAGGTAGTGAATCTGTATTTTAAAATATTTTTAGAAGAATCGCTGTATTGAACATTTTTTACCGAATCATTCAGTAAATTAAAGTTTAAATCAGTGGGCAATGTGTAGGTATAACCAGCATGCATCAGCAAATCAATATTGTGAAGTTTGGCTTTTGAAAAAACAGAAACATCAAAGCCCTTAATAAGCGTTTTTGAAATATTTTGTGATTGAAAACCAGGCTGTGGCTTGATGATAAATGCAAACTCCATCATATCTTGATAGGTGGTATAAAATCCTGCTAAATCAATCATTCCAAGCCATTTGCCTAGCATAAAATTTTGCTTGATGCCTAACTCAGCGTTCCAACCACTTTCAGCAAGTAAATTTTTGTTCGGAATAATTTTTAAAGATGAAACGGTAGTGCTTACAAATTTTTCAGCAATTGTAGGAAAACGATAACCCATACCAAACGAGCTACGGATAAAAGTGGCTTTTGTAACTTGATAGTTAATGCCAACTCTGCCCAATGGTTTTGAATGAGCTTTTATAGAGTCAATGGTATTAAATTCATATCTGCCACCCATTTCAAGCCAAAGTTTATTGAAAAACTTTTTATCAATTTGCATATAAAATGCCTGATTATTGGCAGTGTGGTTGCTAAATAATTCTGATTTTACAATGGAGTAATTGGCAACCGCACCGGTGGTAAAGTGCAAGTTGTTAGGAAATGTTTTTTGCAATTGCAATTCAGTGTAAAAAAATTGTGCGTTTGAACTTTGGTTTGATGTATTAATATTATTCGTATTAAAAAATCTGTTTTTTAGGGCAAATTTGTAGCCATTTTTTGTGGAATAATTAATATATGGGTCAATATTTACACGATAAGATTTATAAAAACTTAATGATGTTTTAGGGGTATCAATGCCACCTAAAGGTTTTAGGTAAGCAGTGCTGTCAAAATAAAATTTCCCTTTTAATATTTTAATTTTATCATCAGCCGCCCAAACAAAAAATGAGGAACCTCGTGATTTTTGAGCATTAATATTTAAACCAATAACCAAACCATCCAATTTTTTAAAACGATATTTTAAATTGGTATTTACACGGCCACGAGTGTTGTATGCACCTTGCAAATAGCTATCATCACTATAAAAATTGCCGCCTACCACTACATCTAATTGATTTATTTTTCGGCTATGAAAAAAATTGAAGCCACTATATTTTTGTAAATCATTTCCGTTCCATTTCTCATATTTATTTTTAGGTAAATCATAAACTCCTTGCTGTATCACTAAATTAGTTTTAGGGATATTACGGGGCGAAGCAGTTCTGAAATTGATAACCCCATTTAGTGCCGATGAGCCATATAATGCCGATGAAGCACCTTTTATCACTTCTACTTGTTCACAGTTTTCAATCGGTAAAAAATCCCATTTTACATCACCAGCATCACTGGTTAGCATGGGCATATCATCAACCATCACCAACACACGGCTACCGGCACCATAACTCCAACCACTTCCACCTCTAATATTGGCTTGCCCATCTACTACATCCACACCAGGTATGCGTTTTAGCATATCATCAACTTGTGTAAGCCCAGCATTCTGAATATCTTTTTGCCTAATTACAGCCATTGAAACAGTTTCTTCACTAGCTTTTTTTTCAAATTTACTACCACTAACTGTAATTGAATTTAGCTCATGTGAAATAGGAGATAAAAAAATGGTATCTTTATTTGTACCTACTTTTGAAATGGTAATATTTTGGGTTAAAGTTTTATATCCAAAATATTTAATCATGCATTCAACTGAAACAGCATTAATATTTGCAATTTCAAAACTGAATTCGCCCATTGAATTAGTTGTAGCAATGGGTTTATTATCTACCAAAACAAGTACACCTTGCAAATTTTGAAACGTAGCTGAATCTTTTACAGTTGCCTTATAAATGGGATTTGAAAATGAAAACCCGTGAAGTAAAAGAAGAAAAACAATTGCGGTAATGGTTTTTAGCATAATATTTTTTTAATGCTTAAAGATATTTATTAAAGTTATTTTGCATCAAAAATATTTTACATTTGCCAAAACAAAAATAATTTAATGAAAAAAGCAATTTACACACTTGGTTTAATTTTAATGGCATTTCAATTTGCAAATGCACAATGTATTCCTAACGCAAATACAGGTACGCATGGTTATATATTGCCCGATAGTACCCAGTTTCCGCATGGTATCAAAGATTCAGTATTTAATGCTATTATTCAAATTAAGGTAGCTCATGATACAGTTACACCTTTAGGAACATTTGTGTTCGATTCAATTTTTATTACCAATGTAACTACGCAACCTGCCTTACCCAATGGCGCTACTATTGGCTATACATGTAGTGCTGCTCGTTGTAGTTTTTTAGGAAATTCAACTAACTGTATTGATATGCATGTAGCAGCAACAGGTTTAGCAGCTGTTGGTACGTACCGAATAATAGTTAGTGCAACCGCTAAAGGAACTTTACAAACCCTATTAGGAAATATACCAAATCAATCGCAAAATGCAACAATTGATTGGTATAAATTAATTGTAGATGGCGCAGGCGCAGTAAGCGTTTTGCCAAAAGCAATAAGTGAACATGAAATATCAATCACAGCAATACAACCAAATCCTGCTATGGATAATATAAATGTTGAATTGTATTCGCCAATAATTACCCCAGCCACTTTAAGTATAATGAATATGGTGGGGCAGATAATTGAAACTAAACAATTAATATTTAATAAAGGAATTAATAAAAATAATATTGATGTAACAAAATTAACAAGCGGAATGTACTTGTTAAATATTCAAACAAATGAAAAAACAATCACTCAAAAAATTGTTGTAAATCATTAATGTACAATTAGCGAAATGAAAAATTAGCATTTTGAAAAACAAAAAAAAGCCTAAATATTATTTAAATATTTAGGCTTTTTTGCTAAAAAACCCCTACCGTAATTCCGAAGAAAAACACAGCAACT
>JBEANU010000349.1:0-2846 GCA_041165265.1 Bacteroidota bacterium
TTTTCAGCCCATAAATACCTGTATATCTGAAATTAAAATGCAAATATTTAATAGATGGGGGAGTTTGATTTTTACAACTAATAATTTTAATGATAAATGGGACGGAATGTATAAAAATGAACCACAAGAACTTGGGGTATATGTTTATTATATTTCAGCAAAAAGTAATAATGGACGTACAATTACATTGAAGGGGAATGTTACACTTATCAGATAAGTTTTTGTAATCAAAATATTGAAATTTTAATACAAATATTAATCCCCCCAAAAAAACAAAAGAGCAACCCATTGCTGAGTTGCTCTTATGAAAAATGTCTTACAAGAGAATTATGCAAACACCATTACTTCCGATTCTGCATTTGCTTTTGGAATTTTCATACTTTCTTTGCGTAAGCCTTCCAAATGAAATTGAATGTTTTCAAAAATATTTCTTTCGGCAATAATTTTTGTGCTGCCTGTTGCAATACAACCTGGCAAATCAGGCACGTAAGCACTGTAGCCAGTTTTTGTTTTTTCAAATACTACTAAATACTTTGTCATATAATGTATTTACTTTTCCAAATTCCACATGCAATTTTTGCTAATGAAAGTTGCCTACTTTTTATTGAAGCGGAACTCCAATCATCGAAATTTAATTTTTCTTTTGTTAGAATAAATTGCGAATCATCATAGTATTTCTTTTTCAACTCAAATGAAACCTCATTATTTAATTGTACTGATTGATTGACTGACTTTTTTAATAATGTTAAATTTCCAATCCTGTAAATAAAGTCATTTATTTCGTCTGCATTAAACTTTTCATACCAAAAGGTTCCTGGATTTTCAGGCAAAATGTGTTCAATTGTAATACTTTCATCTGAATAATCATATTCACTATTACTCAATTGGTTTTCAATGCTGGTTAAAATGTATTTTACGAGCTGACGTGATTGTTTTGAATTAAATTGAACTAATGAAAAATTGTTTTTAAAATTCTCATCATTCAAATAAATATTTTTCATGCCTTCAACAATTTGTTTTGCTGCTGAATAACTTGAGTTATTAACACCTAATGCTGCTTTGTTTACTTCATCTTCAATATCATTTGGGTTTAGCCCTGATATTTTATTGTAGCGAAAAACTATAACCATTAATTCGTGCAATAGGTTTTCAAACTCAATCCTGTCAATCTTATTGAAAGAAATAAGTAAAAGAGAAAGAGTTTGTTTTGAACCAAAGATTTTCAACAACCTTAAATATTCTCTCTCCTTAGGATGCCATAAATCATCCTCTGGGTTCTGAAGAGCTACATAAATTCCTACATTTTCCTCTAAGTCTTTCAATAATAAAGAAGCTTTTTTTTCATCTTTACCAATAAATTCTCTGATTACTTTGAATAAATTAGAAGATCTTGCTTTTAAATTTCTACTATTCCAAAAATGCCTTAGATATGTTGGGAAATCAATTTTTCCTAAAGTAGAATTTATTTTTTGCCATTTTCTTTCTGCTTCTTCGATATCATATTCTCCTAATTTACTGATTTGCTGAAAAATGTAATTCTTTAGTAAATCAGATGGAGAAAGTTTAACACCTCTTGCATTCAAAGTTTCAAATACTTTGTATGCATTAAGATCATCTGTAACAGTAATAGTTGTAAATATCAAATTCGGGAATACTTCTTCCTCTAAGAATCTAGTTAAAGCAATTCCATCTTTTGACTGAAAATGATTTTCTAACTTGTTGATGAAATATAAATATCCTTTATATAGCAATTGTTGTGAAGGACTTAACCTTGCAACATTACTTGGCTTTCTTTGAAGTAAAATGTAACTATGAAAAAAATCGTTGTTGTTCTTGTTAAGGAATAATTTTGAACTTGTAGCCTGCAAAGAAGCAGAATACTTTCCTATGTATAAATTATGAATATCTAAAGCTCTTTTATTGTTTGTTTCTGAATCTATACCTTCTTCAGCCCATTTCTTTAAAAGATAAGTTGTTGCTAATGCGAACAATGTTAATGTTGTAAAACGCTGCTGCCCATCTATAATCCAATACTCACGTTTATCATCGCTAATTTCTTGCAGCACTATATATCCTAAGTAATGTTTTTTTTCAATAGGCAAATCCAAAATATCAAACCACAAGTCATCCCATTGCTCTTCTGTCCAATTATAATCACGTTGATAAATTGGAATTCTATAAGATTTACCATTTCCTATTAGTGAAATATATTCAGAAGTACCAGTTGAAAGAGAAGCATTCATTATTGTAAAATATTTTAGTTAAAAAGTTTGGCGAACTTTTAAAGTTCGCCAAACTTGAAAAATTATTTATGCATTAAACTCTCTCCTAATCACATTCAATGCACCACCTTCTTTAAACCAGCCAATTTGCGATTCGTTGTAAGTATGATTCACAGTAATGTTTTCAGAACTGCCATCTTTATGATGTAATGTAATTGTCAGTGGAGTATTTGGTGCAAAAGAAGTCAAGCCGATAATATCCATTGTATCATCTTCATGAATTTTGTTGTAATCATCTTTGTTAGCAAAAGTCAATGCCAACATACCTTGCTTTTTCAAATTGGTTTCGTGAATACGGGCAAAAGATTTTACCAAAATAGCTCTTACACCTAAATGACGTGGCTCCATAGCTGCATGTTCACGGCTTGAACCTTCACCATAATTTTCATCACCCACCACAATAGCTCCAATGCCAGCAGCTTTGTAAGCCCGTTGTACATCAGGCACAGCAGCGTATTCGCCAGTGAGTTGATTTTTTACAGCATTAATTTTTTCATTGAAAAAATTCACAGCACCAATCAACATATTGTTGCTGATGTTATCTAAATGTCCACGGAATTTTAA
>JBEANU010000350.1:0-3162 GCA_041165265.1 Bacteroidota bacterium
CATTTAGAAATACAATTGCAAAACTTCAAACATTTTATCTCTATGGATTAACGGCAACTCCATTTAGAAAATACAATGACAGCAAACTAATTTTCATTCATTTAGGGGAAGTAATTTCAGAGATAAAGTCAAGTGAAATTAGCACAGCGCAAAAAGCTAAAATCATTATAAGAAATACAGAACTTGATGTTCCCTTCAATTCCAAAACAGACCAATTTGAAACGCTTTCAAAAATCCTTATTCACGATTCAGCGAGAAACAAATTGATTCTTCAAGATATAATAATTGAATTGAAAGAGGGAAAAAGAGTTGTTATAATCACTGAGAGAAAAGAACACATTGATTCTCTTCACCAGTATCTGAAACAATCCTACGAGACAATAACATTGAGTGGTGATGATTCAGAAAGCAACAGAACTTCTAAATGGAAAATCTTGAAAGATGGAAATTACCAAGTTCTGATTACAACAGGCCAATTCTTTGGAGAAGGAACTGACTTACAAAATGCAAATTGTTTATTTCTTGTTTACCCATTTTCGTTTGAAGGAAAGTTGATTCAATACATCGGCAGAGTTCAGCGTTCAGAAGTTACTCCAACTATTTATGACTACCGTGATATAAAAATTGAGTATCTGAATAAACTGTTTCTGAAACGAAATATTTTTTACAGAAAGATTGACAAGCAAGCCACTTTATTTGATGAACCAACGGAACAAATTGCAGATACAAACACCATTACAATTGAACGGCAAATAAAAATTCCGGTCGACCAACTTGAATTTCGTTACGGCAGTATTGTATTCAAACATTCCATTCCTGAATTGAAAACCGAACTTGAATTTGAAATTGAAAATCTTGAGGTAAGACCAGAGTTTGAAGTATTGAAACCATACTTTCCAAAAGCACTTAAATCAAAGAATGTAAAGATTGATATTCATGCAGAGTTTGAAAACAATAAACTTGTTTCACAACTGGCTACTTCAAGTGACGTTGAGAAAATAAATCGTGAAGTAATTGAAGGAGTAAGGTTCACTTTTCTTTCAAAGAATATTATTGGAAGACCATTGCTTCAAAACGAAAACCTTTTAGACATCAATCAAATTCAGGGAGAGAAAAACAATACGCTTTATAATTCAGGTGAAGAATTACTGGAAGATATTTTGAAGAAGGAAAACTTCAAGCATCACAAGCATTTACAGTTCTTATCACAACGACACGACAGAAGCACTTTGAAAATTCGTTTTGTGTTAAGCCCATTTTCATTTGTATTTCTTTTGACAGGCCAGGAACAGTTTCATATTGTATTAGAAACATTGGACACAGAAGAAGCAACTTATTTGTGGCATTTTCCCAAAGACAAGTCGACACTTAAAATAAAATTGAAAGAGATTGACGAACAACTTAACGTCATTAGAAACAAAGGTAGGCAAGCCTTTCTTGAAACACAACCAACTAATTTTAGTCGTATTTTGCACGACTATTCAGATAACAAAAAAGGATTTATAATATGGAAAGATTTACTAAATGAAAAATTGGCTTGACCATCGCACAGGTGTAAGCACAATTGCAATTCGCACAAGGCAACAGCACAATCCAAAAATTGCAATAGAGCTTTCACCTTTGCCACCGAAAGAAAAATTATTTTTTAAAATCTCCCCTTCTAAAATTTTTAAAACAAGCAACGCACAGGCGACACAAACAGACCAAACACAACTCGATAATGACAGCGAAACTCACGGCAGACAAATGCTTTACAGCCTCGACAGAGAGAAGGCCAGCTTATAACAGCTAAGGCTTCGTTGGGTCGGCATGACCAACAATGAAGCCTATGTTGCACTGGACCATTGGTAGTTTTATATATAGTATAGAGATCGCGTTCTAACCATTGGCTTTAAATGGTAGTTACTGAGGGGAGATCATCCTGTTTGGTGATTTTGCTTGAAAGGTCTTACTTATACTAAATAACCACCAAGAGACTTATACATGAAAATGATCATATATTCTTTAGTGATGGCCAAATTCTAATAGTATTACCTGCATACCCTCAACCATTTCCCAATAAATGCAGTGTCTTTGGTTAAACAGCCCGTTACGCCATAGCGATTATATGTTAAGGTGGTGGCGTCTATGGCTTTCTCTTTCACCACCCTGCCAGTTAACACGCTCGAGTGGACAAACCATACCTCTCCTTGCTTGCAGCTTATAAAACCAGTATGATTGTCTAGGCCAATAACATATAATCCATCACCCTGCGCTTTTATATAATTAACGAATATATCATTATCATACGGCACAAATTTTTTAATATGATTTTTCGTCACCAATTTCTTGATCATGTTTTCAGAATAATCTTCGGCAAGCGCCACCCTATCTAATGATACGCCGCAATGCTTGAGTATGGTGGTAACGAAATAACCACATGCGATGGAGCCACTATCAGGCTTTTCAGTTTTTCCATAATAGTCCCATGGCCTATTTTTCCACCACTCAAAATAGGTGGTGGCTATGGCTTCTTGAAGTAAACTGCCTGCCACTTTATATATAGAATCTTTGTTATAATTTTTTAATGCATGAGCTAGCTGCAATCTTTGCTCTGTAAGCTGTTGCTTGCACCCATCGTAAGTGGTTTCTCTTTTTATGAGTGGAATTTCATGCCTTATATTTATGGCAGCTAACAATAGAAAAGGAAGAATGAGGTAACGCATGCGCTGATAACGCGGATGCGGAATTGTTTATTGTTCGTGGCTAAATCGTTGCACTTTCAACGCAAGAAACTATATGTTTATATACTAGGCGTAATATTCTTATTTAGTCCTTGCTCAAAAGGATTTTCATTCAGATTTGACTAGGATGATTGGATGTTGAATGGTCAAAAACTTGCAGATTTAGCGAACTGTAAAACCATAACTCGCATTAAGACTCACTTTTTGCAATACGTAACATTGGTGTTAAAATATTCGACCTGCCATATGCGCATAGGATCTATTTCGCCAGTAAAACAAGAAGTGAAAATGTGCGCTTGTGGCTTGCGTTAGGCATCCCAGCGATTCCAATATGTGAATATATGGCATCAATGCAATTCGCCTAGGATGCCGTGGAAATTTTTACTTCGTAGTTTTACCAGAAATAGATCCAAGCGCTAGACCTTTTGCCGCTCTTTTG
>JBEANU010000351.1:0-2763 GCA_041165265.1 Bacteroidota bacterium
CCTTGTTTGATGAACAAGCTGAAAACCTTGTGCTAATTGCAGAAGCATTAAATACTTTAGTTAATTCAAATTCAATTGAAAAACAAAGAGATTTAGAAAAAGAAATTGAACGATTAGAACATGTTTTAGACCAATGTGCTCATCGAATTTTTTTAGAATTAGGTAAAACTTTTATTACTCCGTTTGATAGAGAAGATATTCATCGGCTAACTTCCTCAATCGATGAAATAGCTGATTATATACATGGTGCAAGCAAAAGAATGGCAATGTATAAAATTGAAAAATCAACACCAGCAATGATTAAATTAGCTGAGCTAATTCTTCAAAGCACTATTGAATTGCAAAAAGCAATTAATGAACTTCGTAACCTTAAAAATTTGCGCAATATTACTGATGCTTGTGTTAGATTAAATAGTATTGAAAACCATGCTGATGATATTTATGATACAGCAGTTGCTGATTTATTTGAAAATGAAAAAAATGCAATTGAGTTAATTAAGATGAAAGAAATTTATTCAGCACTTGAAACGGCAACTGATATGGCTGAAGATGCTGCCAATGTGCTAGAATCAATCATCGTTAAAACAAGTTAATAGTTAATCGTTATTAGTTAATCGTAATAAAATTTGCATTTACTCAATAACCTAATAACTCAACACCCCATAACTTTTAACATAATCATCATGGAATTACTAATTATTATTATCATTTTAGCATTGATATTTGACTACATCAACGGGTTTCATGATGCAGCAAACTCAATTGCCACAGTTGTTTCAACCAAAGTATTGTCTCCTTTTCAAGCAGTAGCTTGGGCTGCATTTTTCAACGCAGTGGTATTATTATTATGCCAAAATAAATTATTAGGATTTGAATTTAAAGTTGCCGATGCGGTAGCAAAAATTGTAAAAACTGAATCTATTGATTTATATGTGATATTGGCTGGGTTAATTGCAGCAATTATTTGGAATTTATTTACTTGGTGGTTTGGCATTCCATCATCATCATCCCATACACTAATGGGCGGATTTGCTGGGGCGGCCATAGCCAAGGCTGGTTTTGGTGTTTTAGCTGATATTTCAAAAATTTATCAAACAATAGCTTTTATATTTTTAGCCCCTTTAATTGGATTATTATTGGCGTATATTTTAACAGTAATTATTTTACATTTATTCAAACGAAGCAATCCATCAAAAGCCGATAGTTGGTTCAGAAAATTGCAATTAGCATCATCAGCTGCATTTAGCTTGGGGCATGGTAGTAATGATGCACAAAAAGTAATGGGAATTATTGCTGCTGCAATTTTGGTATTTAATGCACAACAAAAAAAAATTGGAAAAGAACATATTGCTGATTGGAACAACGTACAAAAAGTGTATAAAATTGATACAACGTATTATGCTTTAAATGAGCATAAATTAATTGCAGATACTATTAATGGTAAGCCTTTTTACATTGCTGAAGCGGCGCTTTTTGAACATAAAGGAAAAGCAAAAAGCAAACATGAGTTAGCAATTAAAGATTACGATTTAATAAAAACTATTAATAAAAATGGAATGCTTTATTATGGCGCTCCACAAGAAAACTTTGTAACCGTTGAATCATTTAAGCCCAAAAGTGAAATTGCTAAAATACCAAGTTGGATACAATATGCTTGTTTTTTAGCAATAGCATTGGGTACCTTAAGTGGAGGCTGGAAAATCATAAAAACAATGGGTACAAAAATCACAAAAGTAACCCCATTAGAGGGAGTGGCTGCTGAAACAGCCGGGGCTATTACACTTTATGCTACTCAGGCACTAGGAATTCCAGTATCTACAACTCATACTATTACAGGTTCAATTATTGGTGTTGGTTTATCAAAACGATTATCAGCTGTTAGATGGGGCGTAACTTTAAGTTTATTATGGGCTTGGATTTTAACCATTCCTGTTAGTGGTGCTATTGGAGCACTAATTTATTATTCTATTTCAGTTTTTACAAAATAATACTGCCTTATTTTTGATAACCACCTCCCCGTGGCCCATTTCGTTCCATCAGCACAATTTCTGAATGAAGAAATTGTGCTGCATCTGCTGAATCTTTAACTTTAGAAGCACTACGTTCCAACATTGCTTTTTCAAATTCATTTAGTATAGTATTTCGTAATCCATTTTTTTGCCATTGTGATACAGCATTACGTTCCTTAAAAATATCACGAGCCAACAACAATGCATCTAACAATGCTTGGTTAGCCCCTTGTCCTTTAAACGGGCTCATTGGGTGTGCAGCATCTCCTATTAAAGTTATTGATGCTCCATTTTTTAATAATTCAGAATTAAGCAATGCCCTATCATAAACTGGATATCCTGAAATTTGATGTTCAGATGTAGCAGCTAAAATCTGTGGGATGGGTTCATGCCATTGTGTTCTACGCATTGCTTCTGCTTTTAAAGCCACACTTCCTTTTTCACTTAAGATTTTTGCTTCATTTTCAGACATTGGGCAACTAAATTGCCACATAATAGCATCAGATGAATAAGGCATTAAATAAATTCGTTCAAATCCGTTAGCAGTTTGAAAAACGGTTGCGGAATCCAACAAACTATGCTTATAAGTATCTAAATTTTTCAACGGACAAATACCCAAAATTACAATGCAACCCAAGTAGCGCAATGGTGTTGCATCTTCCCCTATCAATATTTTTCGAACTGAACTACGGATACCATCAGCACCTACCAACATATCACTACTTGCTAACACTGTTTTAGTATTATATTGAAA
>JBEANU010000352.1:0-4567 GCA_041165265.1 Bacteroidota bacterium
AGGTAGCAAACATATTCGTATCCATACTTCCACCCGAAATATCATTAATTATATTTGCTCCGCAATCAATTGTTGCTTGCGCTACTTTCGAATAAAAAGTATCTACTGAAATCAATACATCAGGGAAGTGTTTTTGAATATTTTTTACAACTGGTAATACTCTTTTTAATTCATCATCTACCGAAATTAATTCGGCGTTTGGTCGGGTAGATTGTCCACCAATATCAATAATAGCTGCACCATCTTGTATCATTTTTTCGGCTACCGATAAATATTTTTTATCATCGCCCACTCTACTGTTTTCATAAAACGAATCGGGTGTAATATTCAAAATGCCCATCACCACAGGCTTTTGCACCAATACTATTTTACCATTACACGATAAAGTTTTTGAAAAATTAGTTAATGAATTTGCCAACATCGTAATTTTAAGAAATCTGTTATATATCTTTGGCAAAGCTAAATATTAGCAACCTAATTAATGGAAAAAACAATTCAACAATATAATAAGGCGGTTGGCGATTGTGCAAAGATATTTTTATTGAAAACAAAAGATTATGGCACTGCTTGGCGCATACTTCGTACATCAAGCATTACCGACCAAATTTTTATTAAAGCCAATCGTATTAGAACCATTCAGGAAAATGGCGAACAAAAAATTAATGAAGGAATTGAATCTGAATTTGTAGGCATTGTAAATTATGCTGTGATTGGATTGATGCAATTAGAAATGAAAAGCGAAGAAAGAATGGAATTGCCTTATGCCGAAGTGGAACAACGATTTAACAAAGTAATTGATGATGCAAAATCATTGATGAATAATAAAAATACGGATTATGGCGAAGCTTGGCGAAGCATGAGAGTGAGTAGTATTACAGATTTGATATTGATGAAAATTTATCGCATTCGCCAAATAGAAGACAACAAAGGCAAAACATTAATCAGTGAAGGCATTGATGCATCGTATTTTGATATTATTAATTATGCCATTTTTGCTTTGATATTGATGGGTGAGGAAAGGTGAAAAAAATACATTTTACCACATAGATTTTTTTTGATTTTCTTTAAGCTAAGGTGAAATAAATTTTATAAATTGTTCTTTATAAATAATTACGAATAAGAAAAGATAGAAAACATAGGAAGCTGCGCTTCGAATACAATTGCAGTTTTACAATATTAAAAAATAAATACAAATACATTTTACCACATAGATTTTCGATAATTCTATGTGGTAAAATTGTATTAAAACCCAATAAATATTAACCAATAACCAATAACTTTTTACCATGAGATTCATCATTCAATTATTCAGAATTTTAGTAGGTGCTTTATTTGTGTTCAGTGGCGCTATAAAAGCCAATGACCCTATGGGTACAAGCTATAAGCTGCAAGAATATTTTACCGTATTCCATGTTGATTTTTTAAATGGAATTACTGATTATTTATCTATTCTGTTTTGCGGATTAGAAATAGCATTAGGCTTTGCCTTATTGATTGGTGCATTTAGCCGAATCACTACTTTAGCATTAACGGGTTTAATCATTTTCTTTACTTGGTTAACTGGCTATTCTGCAATGACAGGCAAAGTAACCGATTGCGGTTGCTTTGGGGATTTTATTCATTTAAAACCAACTACATCGTTTTATAAAGATATTGTATTATTAGTTTTATCAATTGTATTGTTATTGGGCAGAGATACCATTAAGCCTTTGTTTGCTGGCAAGTGGAATAATTTTGTATTGGTATTGTTGGTGGGTGCATCTTTCTTTTTACCTATTTGGGCATTTATGCATTTACCAGTATTGGATATGTTGGCTTATCAACCAGGTAACAACATTAAAGAAAAAATGAAACTTCCTGAAGGCGCAAAACCGACTATTGTGCAAACTGTATTTATCTGTAAAAACAAAAAAACAGGAGCTGTAGAAGAAATGTCATCAGATGATTATGTAAAAAAATACCAAGCGTATGATTACATGGATAGAAAAGATAAAGTGGTTCAAGAAGGCGACAAACCTGAGATTCATGACTTTGTAATATTAGATGACAATGGCCGCCAAGTGCAAGATAGCATCTTAAGTATTCCAACTTATTGTTTTTGGGTAGTGGTGTATGATGTTGAAAATGCGAATAAAAGTTGCTTTACAAAAATTAATGCATTGGTTAAAAACTGCGATGCACAGCATATTCCAGTAATAGGAATTACACATAGCGATTATAAAGCTACTGAACCATTCCGTCATGATGTGCAAGCTGCATTTCCGTTTTACTATGCTGGCGATGATAAATTTGTGAAAACCATGATGCGTAGTAACCCAGGAATTATGTTGATGAAAAATGGTGTGGTAATTAAAAAATGGCATTACAATGATGTGCCATCTTACGACGAAGCAGTTAGATAATGCTAATTTTAAGTTTGTTTTAGAATTTACCACTTCTTTAATATCAAAATAAAAAAGCCGAAAACATATATATAAATTGTTTTCGGCTTTTTTTAGGAAGAATAATTTTGTTCTAAAATCTTGCAGTTACACCAAATTGAAATGGAGATTTTGCAATTCCCATTTCAACATAAGCACCAATCATATCACTAAACATATATCTGCAGCCAAAAGTTAAGTCAGCACCAAATGGAAAGTAAGTTTTTGATTTTCCAAAACTATAAGTTGGATCTGTGGATGAATTTGTCCATTGTCCCCATCTGTATCCCATTCCCATTCCTAAGTAGGGGTCAAATTTATTATTTTTAACAAAATGATAATTAAAGCGCACTAAAGCACTTGCTGTTTGATAACTAACTTTATCAATATAATTCACTGAAAGATTTGAATTAGAGTTTTGATGCGATCCCTGAGCTGAAGCTCCTGCATAAGCCAAATTTAAACCAATTCCCATATTTTCACTTAAAGCAATTTCACCCTTTAAATAGATTGGATAAAATGTTGAAGAAGTGATATTTCCACTTTCTCTCAATATAGCTTCAGCTACAAGTGTAGGAAAATAAGGTCCGCCAATACCAACATTCACAAAAGTTTTACCTTCTTCAAAACCCTGTGCTTTTGATGTATTAAAAAATGAGGCACTTAAAAAAGCAATAAGTAAAAATGTTTTTTTCATGTTATATAATTTAGATTTTTTTTGAAAGTTAAGAAAAGATATTAATTCACACCACTTACAATGGTTTCCTTATTGATTTTTTGAACTAAGCCTTGCAATACTTTGCCTGGACCCACTTCAATATATTCGGTAATATTATTTGCCACCATATTTTGTACAGATTGTGTCCAACGAACAGGCGCAGTTAATTGCAAAATTAAATTTTGTTTTATTTCATCAACGCTTGTATGTGGCTGTGCATCTACATTTTGATAAATCGGGCAAATAGGTTGATTGAAATTTGTGTTTTCAATAGCAGCCTTTAATTCTAATCTGGCAGGTTCCATTACTGGCGAATGAAATGCACCACCAACAGGCAAAACCAATGCACGTTTTGCACCTGCTGCTTTCATGGCTTCGCATGCTTTATTTACACCTTCAATTGTTCCTGAAATCACTAACTGACCTGGGCAATTGTAATTAGCAGGTACAACTGTTTCTTCTATTTCACTACAAATTTTTTCAACTACATCATCAGCTAAATTCAAAACAGCAGCCATGGTTGATGGTTGCAACAAACAAGCTTTTTGCATAGCATTAGCACGAGCTGCTACCAATTTCAATCCATCTTCAAAGCTTAAAGCGCCTGCTGCTACTAATGCCGAAAATTCGCCTAATGAATGACCAGCAACCGCATCAGGATTAAAGCTTTCCATTGTTTTTGCTAATACCACTGAATGAATAAAAATAGCAGGTTGGGTTACATTTGTTTGGCGTAATTCTTCATCCGTACCTCCAAACATAATATCAGTTATTCTAAATCCTAAAATTGAATTTGCTTGTTCAAAAAGTTGTTTTGCAGTTTCATTACTTTCGTATAAAGCCTTGCCCATTCCACTAAATTGCGAACCTTGTCCAGGAAAAACGTATGCTTTCATTTAATTTGTTGATTGGTTTATTTGGTTATTGATTGATTGATTTTACTTTTGCGAAAGTAAAAAAAAGTTGTTGAAGTTTTTTGAATTAACTTATAACTAATCACTAACAACCAATAACTATTTTTCAAGCCCAGGTGGCGAAATTGGTAGACGCACTACCTTGAGGTGGTAGCTCCCGAAAGGGCGTACGAGTTCGAATCTCGTCTTGGGCACAATGTAAGTGTAGTATATATTACACTTACATTCTTTGTGAATTTTATTTTAATTGGTTAGGTGTCGATACAGTGGTGAAAAATATTTATAAAGTATTTTGAAGCATCTTCAATTTTTTAACCAATAAAAAAAGCCCTGTACAATTTTGAAGTTATACAGGGCTATATTTTTTTAAGAATAAATTTATTTTGCTACAATCACTTTTTCAGTTTTGATGATTTTATTGTTCGCATCTTTTAATTGAACAAAATATTCACCAGCTGCCCAAGTGTTTGTTTCAACTACTTCGCTGTTATTATTTGATGAAATTATTTTACTTA
>JBEANU010000353.1:0-3349 GCA_041165265.1 Bacteroidota bacterium
AATTCAAAATTATTAAATTATTTACTTAAAACTGCCATTGCGGTTTTATTTATAATTGCATTGTATTGGCAAATTATTCATAAAGAAAATTTGAACCAAGCATTGCATGCATTCATTGTTGATATTGAATCGGCTAGCGTTCAATTAATTATTTTAGTTTTTTTATTGATGATTATTAATTGGAGTATTGAAGCTTTAAAGTGGCGATTATTGATAAAAAAAATGCAGCCCATTACTTTTTTTGAAGCACTAAAAGGAGTACTAAGTGGTGTAGCTTTAGGCACCTTTACTCCCAACAGAGTAGGGGAATTTGGAGGTAGAATTTTGTATTTACAAAATCATCAAAAAGTAAGAGGTATTGTAGTTACCTTAATTGGCAGTTTTGGGCAAATTATGGTTACACTTACAACTGGATTAGCCGCTTCGTATATTTTTATTCTAAAATATTTAAATATAAATTTTATAAAAGAAAATGAAGGCATTTTTTTAAAATTGACTTTGCTTACTTCAATCATTTTATTAATTGGTTTATTTCTATTGGTTTATTTTAATTTGAATTTAGTTGATAAATTAATTGCCCGAATACCATACTTGCGAAGGCTTCGGAAGTATTTATCAATAGTAAGCACATTTGGATATTTTGATTTACTAAAGCTTTTAATTTTATCCTACATTCGTTTTTCGGTTTTCGCATTTCAGTTTTATTTATTAGTGCGCATTTTTAATATTGATGTATCGTTGCTTCCTGCATTGGTAATGATTTGTATGATTTTTTTTACACAAACTATTATTCCATCATTTACCATTACTGAACTTGGTGTTAGAGTAAAAGTTTCAGCATTTTTCTTCGGATATTTAATAGCAACCAACAAAAGTTTTGGTATTGAATATGCCTCATCAGTATTGTGGATTATCAATTTAATTATTCCTGCAATTATTGGCATGGTTTTTCTTTTACAAAGAAAATTAAACAACTAAAAAATGAAATCTTTTAAAATTGCAATTCTGTTTTTATGCTTTTTTATTGGAGCTAATACAACAAAAGCAAACGATACATTATTGCTTCATAAATTAGTAAACAGGGCATTTCAAAACGGCGAACAATTAAAATATAAAGTGTATTACACGGCTTCAATTTTATATGTGCCTGCCGGCGAAGTTCAATTTAATGCCAATCTTGAAAAGTATAACGAAAAAATTTGCTGGCATTTTCAAGGTTCAGGCAGAACTTATAAATCATACGATTGGTTTTTTAAAGTAAAAGATTTGTATGAAAGTTATGTAGATACACAAAGTATGTTACCTATTAAATTTTTACGTGATGTACACGAAGGCAGTTATAAACTGTATCATAATGTTACTTTTTTAAATGAAAAAAAATTAGCTATTTCAACAAAAGGAATTTACAAAGTACCAAATGGCATACAGGATATTATGAGTGCAGTTTTTAGCATTCGGAATATTGATTGTAGCCATTTAACAGTAGGGCAAAAAATTCCATTTAATATTTTTATTGATGATGAAATTTGGCCAGTTTACATAAAATATGTTGGGAAAGAAAAAATAAAAACCAATGTTGGCACAGTAAATTGTATGAAATTTATTCCGTTTTTAATAAAAGGAAATTTGTTTAAAGGTGGTGAAGGAATGAAGATTTGGATAACCGATGATAATAATAAAATTCCATTACGAATTGAATCAGAGGTATCTGTAGGTAAAGTTCGTGCTGATTTAACTCATTTCAATAATCTCCGAAACCCCTTCACTTCAAAAATTAAATAATCAATTAAAATATTTTATTTCAACTTACATTTGCACTCAATTTTTTGAAAAATGAAAAAACTAAAACTATCACTTTTTGCACTATTTACTTTAGTTTGCTGCGTTGTTTTTGCACAAAATAAAGGCACCTCTAATCAAGCCAAATTATTGCTTGATGGCATGAGTAAAAAATATAAATCGTATAAAACAATAAAAGCCAATTTTAAGCTCTCAATTGAAAATACAGCCAATAAAATTAAAGAAGAAAAAAAAGGTTTATTAGTATTGAAAGCCAATAAATTCAGAGTTGAGATGGATAACCAAGAAATTAGTTGTGATGGTAAAACTGTTTGGACATTTATGAAAGATGCCAATGAAGTACAAATTAATAACTATGAAGCCAACCCTAACGGCATAAGCCCTGCAGATATTTTTACCATGTACGAAAAAGGTTTTTTATATCAAATGGCCGAAGTGATAAAGGAAAATGGTAAAGATTTGCAAGTGGTTGAACTTACACCCACTGATAAATCAAAAAACTATTTTAAAATAAAATTAGTGATAGATAAAGCATCACAATCCATAGCACGATCAAAAATATTTGATAAAAATGGTAATGTTTATACCTATTACGTTACACAATTTCAATCTAATCAAACCATTGATGATGCTGCATTTACTTTTGATATAAAAAAACATCCAGGTGTTGAAGTAAACGATATTAGATAAAATTTTATACTCCCCAATTTATTGGCTTAATATTTTTCGAAATTAAATATTCATTAGCTAATATAAAATGATTGCAACCCAAAAAACCTTTATGGGCTGAAAATGGTGAAGGATGTGTAGTTTTTAAAACTAAATTTTCAGTATGGTTAATCAAATACTCTTTTTGATGCGCAAATGAACCCCATAGTAAAAACACTAAATGTTTGTTGCTTGCTGAAATGTGTTGAATTACAGCATCAGTAAATTTTTGCCAACCAATTTTACTATGCGAAGATGGTTGATGGGCCTCAACTGTTAAAACCGAATTCAATAACAACACTCCTTGATTGGCTAAATATTCTAAATTACCTGAACTTGGCATTTTTATATCAGAATAATTGTTTTTTATTTCTTTAAAAATATTTTTTAAGGATGGTGGAATTTTACAATTATCATTCACTGAAAAAGCCAAACCATTGGCTTGATTTAATCCATGGTAAGGGTCCTGACCAATTATTACAACTTTAATTTGCTCAAATTTTAATTGATTAAAAGCATTAAAAATCAAATCGAATTTTGGAAAAATTAATTTCCCATTTAAAGTTTCTGTTTTTACAAAAGAAATAATTTTTTCAAAATATGGTTCTGAAATTTCATTACATAATTCATTTCGCCAATCAATATTTAATCGTAAGTCCATCCTAAAATTTTATTTGAAATTTGTTTCACAAAATATGTATTAAATCAAAAAATTAGTACACTATTACACTTTTCATTTTACTTTTGCGTTTCTGCAAAAAAAAATAATATTTTATGAAGCAAATAGAAATGGTTGACCTAAAAACTCAGTATCAAAAAATTAAAACTGAGGTTGATAATG
>JBEANU010000354.1:0-2780 GCA_041165265.1 Bacteroidota bacterium
CGCTAACACAAAGCCACCGCACAAAATCGATTCTTGATTTTCTAAATTTTTGTTTTGATGGCAATTTAGCACAAGATAACTTTTTGAGGGACGACTAAATATTCAGTTTAATTCTGGAAGAAAATTTCCTACTTTCGCATTCAATAAAATCAAATTATACAACCATGAAAATTAAATTACTAATTGCAGCATTGGCTGTAATTGTTTGCACCAAAGTAAAAGCCGATGAAGGAATGTGGATTCCGAGCCTAATTGGCAAAAACTACAATGCCATGAAACGTGCAGGTTTAAAGCTTACTGCTGCAGATATTTATGACATTAATCATGCTTCATTAAAAGATGCCATTGTATCATTGATGGATGAAAACAACCGTCAGTTTTGCACCGCTGAAATAGTAAGTAATGAAGGATTACTATTCACTAATCATCATTGTGCATTTAATGCCATTGCTGACCAATCATCAGCCGAAAACAACTATTTAGCTAATGGTTTTTGGGCTACTGAAAAATCAAAAGAATTACCTACTAAAGCACAAGCGGCTATTTTAAAAGAAATTATTGATGTAACTCCAACCGTTTTAAAAGGCATCAATGGTTTAGCTGAAGATAAGCGCAGAGCAGCTTTGAAAGCAATTGGTGATTCATTATCAAAAGCCTACAAAAAAGAAAAATTCAACTTTATAACATTTGCTGAATTTTTTAGCGGCAATCAATATTTTATTTTTGTGTATGAAAAATATTCAGATGTACGATTGGTAGGAGCACCACAAGAATCAATTGGCAAATTTGGTGGCGATACTGATAACTGGATGTGGCCACGTCATACAGGTGATTTTAGTGTAATGCGAATTTATGCTGACAAAAATAATAAGCCTTCAGATTACTCAAAAGATAATAAAGCATTTACACCAAAACGAAATTTGAAAATATCAATGAAAGGTGTTCAAAATGGTGACTATGCCATGATTATGGGATTTCCGGGCAGAACAAAGCGTTATGAATTTTCAAAAGCAATTGAAAGATTGCAAGCAACTGATAATCCAATTCATATTAAATATTGGAAGTTTATTACTGAAAACATGAAAGCTGATATGGATAAAGATATTAATGTTGATTTAAAATTAGCTGGCAAATATGCGCAATTGATGAATTACTATAAATATTCAATAGGGCAAAGCACTCAGTTAAAACGATTGCATACCATTGAAAAATTAAAAGCAAATGAAGATAAATTAGCCGCTTGGATTAATGCCGATGAAAACAGAAAAAAAGAATTTGGAAATTTATTAAGTGATGCTGAAAAAATTTATTCAGATTTTATTCCGTATGAAAACTACCGTCATATCATTAGGTATGGAGTAAGTTCCATTCCTACAACCACAGTAGGAATGGCTTTTTATAATACCGTATATACTGCAGCAACTGCAAAAGATGCGAAATTAGAAGATATTAAAAAAGCAATTACACCGCAGATTGAAGAAGCTATGACAAGCTATTTCAAAACCACAAATATTGCAACTGACCGAAAAAATATGCGTTATCTTTTAGCAGCAGCTTATGATGATATTCCTGCCAATCAACGTAGCGAAGGCTTAAATTTATTAGCCGGTAATAAAATGAAAATTGCAGATTTTGTAGATGATATTTTTAATAATTCATTATTCACTAATGAAAATAAAGAAAAAGAATTTTTAAAAAATCCTACAAGCGAAGCTATCATGAATGACCCATTAATGAAATTTATGGATGATTTTTTTGGACACTATAAAGCTACTATTTTAGCAAAATCAACCAAACAACAAAATGATGAAGTATTGATGAAACGTGCTTATGCAAAGGCTTTATTACAAATGAATGAAGGCAAATTATTTTACCCAGATGCTAATAGCACTGAACGTGTAACTTATGGTAATGTAAAAGATTATTATGGTATGGATGCGGTGCATTACAAACATTACACCACTGCAAATGGCATTTTAGAAAAAGAAGATAGCACCAACGAAGAGTTTCATATTGCAAGCAAACAACATAATATGTTAATGAAAAAAGATTATGGTAGATATGCAGATAAAAAAGATGGAGATTTACATGTTGCATTTTTAACTACCAATGATATTACCGGAGGCAATAGCGGCAGCCCAGTAATTGATGCAAGCGGTAATCAAATAGGAATTGCATTTGATGGAAATTGGGAAGCAATGAGTGGCGATGTAGATTTTAGTGGTGACCAAAAACGCACTATTTGTGTTGATATTAGATATGTTTTATGGTGTATTGATAAATATGCTGGCGCATCTAACTTAATTAATGAATTAAATATTGTAGAATAAATTTTTCAGAAAATTTAAACAAAAAACGGTTAAATCAAAATTGAATTTAACCGTTTTTTTTATGCTTAAAATTTGAAAAAAAAATTTTTGAATTACAATCATTTAATTTCTTATTGTACTTTCATGTTTTAGAATTATGACAACCTATACTATTGATTTAATTTTTAAAATTACTAAAGGTAATTTGCTCCGAGTTGCCCATCAACAGCCAATTAATCACTTATTAATTGATAGCCGTAAATTAACACAAACTACTAACACATTATTTTTTGCCATTAAGGGTAATCGTCAAAACGGGCATGAATACATCAAAAATTTATACCAAAAAGGAATCAGAAATTTTATTATTGAAGAGGATATTGATTTATTACATTATCCATTAGCCAATTTTATCAAGGTTAAAAATTCAATTGAAGCACTTCAGCAAATTACAATTTATCATAGGCAACA
>JBEANU010000355.1:0-11858 GCA_041165265.1 Bacteroidota bacterium
CAGCAATAATTATCCAATATATTATTTCGGCCGCCCAAGCCAAAGTTAATGAAAGCTGTAACCTTTTCACAAACCCAATTACATAAATTAAATAAAAGATGATAGCTACAAACTCAACAAGTAAATTATACTTAGTATTGCCTGTACCTTGCACTCCTTGGAACAAAACAGTTGAAATAGATAGTAATAAAATACAGCCTGCTAACATAAAAATAGGATGGACAGCTCCGTCAATTATATCAGTATTGGTGGTATAAATTTGCATCATGCTTTTTGCAAAAAGTACTAATATTATTGAAAAAAATAGGCTTATAAAAAAACTTAAGCTTAATGCACTTTTTATTATTGGTATCACTTCACTCAACCGTTGTTTGCCAATTCTATTGCTAACCAACGTATTACAACTGCTGCCTATTGCCCAACAACTAATGGTAAATAAAAATAAGATACTTCGCATAATATTAGCTATTGCAACCTGTCTTTCGCCCATATTTTCCAATACAATAAAAAATATATACCAAGCCCCAAAGCTAAATGAGAACTGCATCACCATCGGAAGCGATAAATTTAATAGTTGTGAAAATTTATCTTTTTGTAAAGTATTTATAAATGAAAAATTAAATCGCTTTGCATAACCATAAAAAGTAAAATTTAAGCCTAACACCAACAACCCCAATAACTCAGCAATATTGCTTGCATAAGCAGCCCCATCAGTACCTAATGCTGGGAAGTTTAAGTGCCCAAAAATTAAAACATAATCTAAAAAAATATTCACTATTGCGGTTAAAATAGTGCTATACATCAAAACTTTAGTACGCCCCAATCCAATATAAAATGCATTGAAATTACTGATTAATACAGTAATAAAAATGCCATAACTTCTGATTTTTAAAAATGATGTACTGCTATCCGCAACTATTTGGCTGGCAACTATTCGATGCAAAAAATATGAAGAGCCTAATTGTAAAACTAAAAAAGCCACACATGCATACACCAACAAAATAATAGTATTATGTTGCATTAAACTACCTATTTCTGGTAGTTTCTTTTCGCCTAATCGCCTTGCTACAAGTATTTGCGTTCCGCTACTAAAACCCCACGATAATACACTCAATAACATAAAAAAAAGCCCCCCCATAGCACTTACACCCAAAGCATTTGAGCCTATTCTGCCTAAAAAAGCAGTATTAGTAATTTGAATGATATTTTGTGAAATCATACCAGCCATTATTGGCAAGGCAATCACAAATATTTCTTTTTGGTAATTTTTTAAAAACATTGTAGCAAATGTAATCACAAAACAAATTCAAATAGTTTGCTAATCAATAAAGTGCAATTATATTTGCAATCGCAAAAAGGGGGATTAGCTCAGCTGGCTAGAGCGCTTGCATGGCATGCAAGAGGTCATCGGTTCGACTCCGTTATCCTCCACATTCCACCCAAAGCCGCTACAATAGCGGCTTTTTTAGTTCGATAATTTTCATTTACCTATCTCTTTTGCTTTAGATAATTTTTTATTTATAATCAACTTCAGAAAAATAATGTTTGTTATTTTAAACAAATAGCTTATTTTTGTTCGAAATAACAAACATTATGATGGAAAGAAAAACATTGATAATGCCATCGTCAGATAAAATATTAAAAACATTAGGCGATAATATTAAGCTAGCAAGGTTACGAAGAAAATTAAGCACAGAGCAAGTTGCCGAACGTGCTGATATTAGCAGAGCAACGCTATGGCAGGTTGAAAAAGGAATACCGAGTGTAGCTATGGGGACTTATTGTAAGGTGCTATTTATATTAGGATTGGATAAAGATTTATTAAAAATTGCTGCCGATGATGAACTGGGTAGAAAATTACAAGATGCAGAATTAACAGTAAAAGATAGAGCTCCAAAAAGAAACTCATCCAAAAAGAATAAAGGAAATAAAAAGTGAGCGGCAAAAAAGAAATATTAGTCTATGCTGATTGGCAAGGGTTCAAAGCACCATTTATGATGGGTACGCTAACAGCATCATCTGTAAAAGGAAAGGAAGTCTTTTTATTTGAGTACACTAAAGAATGGCTCAATGCTGGATTTACACACTTGCTTGACCCTGATTTGCAACATTTTGCTGGTTGCTATTTTCCAAATAGTAATAAACAAAATTTTGGATTGTTTTTAGATTCTTGCCCTGACCGATGGGGAAGAGTGTTGATGGATAGAAGAGAAGCTATAATTGCTCGTAAAGAAAACAGACCTGTAAAAAAATTATTGGAGTCAGATTATTTGTTGGGCGTATTTGATGCCAACCGAATGGGCGGACTTCGATTCAAGTTGAATGAATCTGATGATTTTTTAAATAATGATAAGAGCAGAGCAGCTCCATCTTTTACTTCATTAAGAGAGTTGGAACAAGCAAGTTTAAAATTTGAAGAAGATAATTCAAACGATAATGACTATTTGAAATGGATTAATCTTTTGATTGCGCCTGGATCATCATTAGGAGGAGCTAGACCAAAAGCAAGTGTGGCTGATTCAAATAATCATTTATGGATTGCAAAATTCCCAAGCATCAATGATGAAAAAAATATTGGCGCTTGGGAAATGGTGGTAAATATACTAGCCTCCAAAGCTGGAATAAATATGGCACAAGGAGAAATTAGAAAATTTAAAAACAAACACCACACTTATTTAACTAAACGATTTGATAGAACCCAAAAAGGCGAACGAATACATTTTGCATCTGCCATGACATTGCTTGGATATACGGATGGCACTAGTTTTCAAGATGGGGTAAGTTATTTAGAGTTGGCAGAATTTATTACAAGGCATGGAGCATCCGTTAATCAAGATTTGGAAGAGCTGTGGCGGAGAATTGTGTTTAGTATAGCCATTAAAAACACTGATGACCATTTACGCAATCACGGATTTATTTTATCAGATAGTGGCTGGAAATTATCACCGGCTTATGATATTAATCCAAATGAATTTGGCACAGGTTTAAGCTTGAATATTTCTGAAACTGATAACTCTTTGAATTTTGATTTGGCATTAAGTGTTGCAGAATATTTTAGAATAGATGCAAAATTGGGTGAAGCCATAATTAAAAAAACTAAAACTATTGTAAGCAATTGGCGGAGCGTTGCAACTGAAATTGGAATTCTAAAACAAGAGCAAAACCGAATGGAACAGGCTTTTACATTAGTTTAAAAAAAGAGCAAAAACAACAATCAATTCATTATTAAAAAAAGTTCGATAAGTTGTATACTGCTTCCACCTTTCCAAAATCCCTCAAAAAATTTGAGGGATTTTTTATTTTTAATAGGCTGAAAACCTTTGATAGTAGGGCATTGTTATGCAAAATACAATTTATCACGGTGGTTGATGAAATAGATTTAGTTGTATTGTATAAAAAACAAACTACTTATTTTGTTTTAATCAATGTACCATTTTCTAAAAATTTGGCTTTATGCTTTTTTGAAACTGATTGCCATTTGGCTATATAAATAATTTTGTTCTTTTTGTCTTTAGCCGACCAATCAGGTAAATACACATCAGGAAATCTTATCTTAAATGAATCAATTACCGCAGTAGGAATTTCCTTTGCATTTGATTTCATTTCAGATGCACATGCAGAAAATAAAATAATACTTCCAACTAAAAATATAATTACATGTTTCATGTTGCATAAATTTTATGCAAAATTGATACAACATCTTAAACTCAAAGCTATGATTGAGTTAAGAGAAAATTAAATCGATGAATTTAAAATGAAGTTAAAATAGGCTTCACAGTAAATTAATATTGATGTTGTTTTTTTGCATTAAAAAAATATGCAAACTAAATTTATCACCACATTGTTTTTTGGGGTAGTTATAATACTAGCCTCGGTAGCCATCATTGCCGGAAAATTGAACAATAAATTAAAATAAAATTATTTAACTTGTTGAAATAGTTTTCGAACTAAGCCATCAGCCAAACCAAATTTCGGAACATATATTTCATCAATATTAGCCCATCGCATTACGCTGGTGTACACTTGTAAGGCTGGTAGAATTACATCCGCTCTATCTTCCCGTAAATTATATTTTAACATTCGCTCGGCTACTGACATTCTATTTAATTCATCATAATAATTCTTTAAAAAATCGCCATTTAAAGGCTTTCCTTCCTTCCGTTTTGACATGCTGAAAATCTTATTAATGTTGCCGCCTGAGCCAATACCCATTAAATTTTTAAAAGATTTTGTTTCACATTTTACAAATTCTTTAAACCGATGCCATTCTTTATCATCCACCTTATTTTTCAAAAGCCTTATAGTTCCTATATTAAATGACTCTTCAAATAAGGGTTTGTTATTATCAAATAAAGTTAGCTCCGTACTTCCACCACCTACATCAATATATAAATAAGAATGCTCCTTATCCAAATACGATTCAATATGATTTTGAAAAATAGCATCAGCCTCTTCTTTACCACTAATTACTTGTATTGAAATAGCGGTTTGCCGTTTTACTTGAGCAATGATTTCTTCTGAATTTTGAGCATCTCTCATGGCTGAAGTTGCACAAGCTATGTAATGATTTACATAATGAACTTTCATTAAATAATTAAAAGCCTTAAGTGTTTGAACAATTTCATTTTGTTTTTGTGTTGAAATAAATCCTGTTTCAAACACATCAAAACCCAATCGAAGCGGCACACGAACCAAATTCAATTTAATAAATTGATATTCACCACTATCATCTTTTATTACATCAGTAATTAAAAGTCGGGCGGCATTACTTCCAATATCTATAGCAGCTAATCGCAATTTAAATTCTATTTTTTTGATGCAAGATATTTCATTATCTCTATTTGCGAACGACTTTTTTTCTTCTCATTCGTAGTTCTATAAGTGTTACTCAAATCATTATCTAAAAGTCGGGCTTTCACATTATCATTCCATTGTAATTGCAAAATATCTTTTAATTCTTTTTTCAAATGAATGGTATTGATGGGGCAAGTTACCTCAACTCGATGATCTAGGTTTCTTACCATCCAATCAGCCGATGAAATGAAAATTTTTTCTTCACCAGCATGATAAAAATAAAATACTCTGCCATGCTCTAAATATTCATCTACAATACTGATGGCTTGTAAATTATTTTTAACCTTATGCAATTCAGTTAATAAACAAAAAATGCCCCTCACAATCAATCTTACCTTAACGCCATATCGGGCTGCATCATATAATTTTTCAATTAATAGTTCATCTGATAATGAATTCATCTTCAAAATCATTTCAGCACGTTTTCCTTTTTTTGCTTGATGAATTTCAAAATCAATTAAGTCATTCATTTTTTTGCGCAAATTTTTGGGGCATGTAATAAGCTGCAAACATTCATTGATTTTGTTTTCAGCATCTTTAGGAATATCTAAATACTGAAATACTTTTTCAGCATCACCCATTATAGCTGCATTAGAGGTTAGCAAACAAAAATCAGAATAAATTTTAGCCGTTTTTTCATTTAAATTGCCGGTACTTACAAAACCATATTTTTTAATTCTATTACCAATTTTTCGTTTAATAACACAAACCTTTGCATGCACTTTCATTTGTGGTATTCCCAACAATACTTTTACTCCCTCTTCTTCTAAAATATTTTTCCAATACAAATTTGCCTCTTCATCAAATCGAGCTCTTAGTTCCAACATTACTGTTACTTGTTTTCCATTTCGAGCAGCATTAATCAAGGCGTTCATCACTTTTGAATTTTGAGCTACCCTATATGCCGTAATTTTAATGCTCAGCACATCAGCATCCATAGCGGCTTCACGAAGCAAATCAATTAATGTATCAAATGAATGATATGGAAAGCTTAGCATCACATCTTTTTTAATCACAACATCAGTTACCCTTGATCGCTCTTTAAAATCAGGATGTTTAATAATTTTCCTGCTACTTTTTTGTTGAGGAAATACATTGGGAAAGTCCATAAAATCACGAAAATTATGAATCCTTCCACCCGGAATTACACTATCTTTTGAATTGATATTTAATCTTCGGAACAAATAATTCAACAATCTTGAATCCATTTCTTTGTCATAAACAAACCTTACCGCTTTCCCTTTTTTTCGTTTTTTTAATCCCACTTCAATTTTTTGTATCAGCGATGTGTTGATATCATTGTCAATATCAATTTCAGCATCACGGGTTACTTTAAAAATCCAAGCATCATAACTATCAAAATCCATGTGAGCAAATATATTTTTCAGGTTATAACGCACCACATCTTCCAATAAAATTATTTGTGTTTGATGAGATGAGGATGGTAAAATTACAAACCGATTCATTACTCGTGTTGGAATTTCAATTACTGCAAACTTATGCTGATAGGCATTTGCGGAGGAGTACATTTGAACAGCCAAATAAATTGCCTTGTCTTTTAGATTTGGAAATTGAGGAATACTTTCAATCATCAATGGAATAATATTACTCCTTACTTCAGTTTCAAAATACTGCTGAACAAATTTTTGTTGAATTGGTGTAAGTTGATTTTCATTTTTGATAAAAACACTTTTTTGCTTCATTTCAACCAAAATTTCATTCCAAACTCTGTTAAATTCATTTTGTTGCAACAAAACAATTTGATGAATTTCTTCCATAATTCTTTTAGGGTTTTTTTCAAGATGCATTCGCAAATCAGCACGTTTGCCAAATTCCAACATCCGTGAAAGTGTAGCCACTCTTACCCTAAAAAATTCATCTAAATTATTTGAAAAAATACCCAAAAATCGCAATCGTTCTCTTAACGGCACATGAGCATCTGCAGCCTCTTGAAGCACTCTTCCGTTAAACGATAGCCAACTAATATCACGTAATATAAACTGTTTTTTCATGAACAATAATTTGAAAGAATAAAAGTAAGTAATCAAATATTGTAAGTAAAAAATCGAAGGTTATCATAAAGTTAACTTGCAAAAATTCATGTACCATTAATCATTCAATTACATTTTAGTAACATACTCTATTCAATTTTGCTAAAAAATAAAATGAGTTTTAAACGTGAACTTGAAGTAGTTGTTATTAGTGATGTTCATTTGGGTACGTACGGTTGTCATGCCAAGCAATTATTGCAATATTTAAAATCGATTCGACCAAAAACATTAATTCTAAATGGCGACATTATTGATATTTGGAATTTTAGAAAAAGTTATTTCCCATCAACTCACATGGATGTAATACGGCGCATTATGAAAATGGCAAGCCGAGGAACAAAAGTAATTTACATCACAGGCAATCATGATGATTTGTTGCGAAAATATACAGATGTTGAATTTGGCAACTTGCTTATTGCAGATAAATATTTTTTAGAGATTGACGGAAAAAAAGCATGGATATTTCATGGTGATGTTTTTGATAACACAACAAAAGGTTCAGCCAAGATGTTAGCAAGATTAGGTGGCAAAGGATACGATTGGTTGATAATATTAAACAGAATTGTTAATTGGATATTAGAGCGATTTGGTAAAGACAAACTAAGTTTATCAAAACAAGTGAAAAACAGTGTAAAAAAAGCAGTTTCATGGATTAATAATTTTGAAACTACAGCAGCTGAATTGGCTATTGAAAAAAAATATGATTATGTGATTTGTGGCCATATTCATAAGCATCAAATTAGAGAAATAAAAAATGAAAGCGGCAGTGTAATTTATTTAAATAGTGGCGATTGGGTTGAAAATTTAACTGCTTTAGAGTATGATGATAGAAAATGGACTATTTATCAATATGACGAAAAAAATACTTCCATCATTGATGATGATAACGAAATTCAATTAGATTTTTTAACTAAAATTTTAGCCTCATAAATTTTTCAATGACAAAAATATTTTATGCAGTGCAAGCCACTGGCAATGGGCATTTAAGCCGAGCTACACAACTTTATCCTTATTTAAAAAAATATGGCGAAGTTGATTTTTTTGTAAGCGGAAGTAACTCTACTTTAGATTATCCGTTCCCAGTAAAATATCGAAGCAAGGGATGGAGCTTACATTACAGCAAATGTGGCGGATTAAATTATTGGGATGTTTTTAAAAGTACCCAACCCATAAATTTATATAAAGATGCTGCACAGTTGCCATTAAAAGAATATGATTTTGTAATTAATGATTTTGATTTCATTACTTCAATTGCTTGTAAAATTCAAAAGGTAAATTCAGTTCAATTAGGGCATCAAGCAAGTTTTATTTCAGCAAATACACCACGACCAGAAAAGAAAAGTAAGGTGGGTGAAATTATTTTAAAGCATTATGCAAAAGCCACTAACAACATAGGTTTGCATTTTCAAAAATATGATGATTTCATTTTTCCTCCTGTAATTAAAAATGAAATCATTCAAAGTAATGTTACCAACTTGAATCATGTTACAGTTTATTTGCCAGCTTTTCAGCAAGAATGTTTGTATGAAAATTTTAAAAAATTAAAAGAGATTCAATTTCATTGGTTTCTTCCTGAAATTATTCAGCCTTATACTGAAAACAATATTACATTTTATCCTGTCAATCAAGAATTATTTAATAGAAGTTTGGTTTCATGTCATGGATTAATTACTGGTGGTGGTTTTGAAACACCATCAGAGGCATTATATTTAGGGAAGCGATTAATGAGTATTCCAATTCAAGATCATTATGAACAACAATGTAATGCAGCCGCACTGAAAAAAATGGGAGTAGTTGTTTTAGAAAATATTGATGAAAATTTCGCTAGGCATATTGAAAAATGGTACTTATCACTTCCTACAAAAACATCAGTAAAAGCGAATGACATTAATTCAACGATTGAATTTTTATTTGATACTTATCCTAATCAATCAGCAACTGAATACCAAGATTCATTTTTATTTGTTTAAAAATTATAGCATTGAAAAAAATTGTAACCATTATAGGAGCACTGCCTCAATTTATTAAAGCATTAGTGGTGAGCAAATAATTTCAATAAAGCGGCAAGAGGAATGAACTAATTATTCATACAGGGCAACACTTTGATGAAAATATACAACTAATCAAATGATTATAAACCATTATTGAAAGCAAAACTACTGAAGTAATAAAAGTTTATATTAGATTAACTCTCCTGAAAACTAAACGAGGTTTGCCCTAATTCAACCTCTTGCAATTTGGTCAAATAATATTTATATATTTTTTCATGAACCTTTCTTCTTGGATAATTTTGCCATACATAAGCTTGCAATTTTTCGGCTTTCATAGTTGCCAATTCAATATCTGAAATAAAATTTTCAAATGTGTTAATGAGTGATTTTTTATCCTGCGGAGCAAACAAATATCCAACTTGATTTGAGCTTATGATATCAATATTACCAGGAATTTTTGAACATAATATAGGGCATTTCATGGCTGCTGCTTGCAAAACAATATTCGGAAATCCTTCCCGATGCGATGGATGTATTAAAACATTTGCAATGGATAAAAATATCTCCACATCACTTCGCCAACCCAAATGAAAAATGTTGGAGTTAGTTTTTATTTGCCATTTAATATGCTCAGGTATGTTTGATAAATCATCTTCATACTCTCCTAAAAGCAGCAATTTTAAATTTGGATAGGATGATTGCAAATACAAAAACGATTCAATTAATTCAACCAAACCTTTATCTATTACCATTCTTCCAACAAACAATAAATAAAAATTTTTTGTATCAAACTCAATCATGCGCTTCACTTCATCAATTTTTCCTGATAAAATCTTTTCTGGATTAAATCTTTCATCATCAAATCCATTAGATGAACCTTCGCTAATAATTTTAAGTTTTGATGCTTCAATTAAATTTTCATCTAGTAAATAATTGTACATTGATTTTGAATTAGGCAACACTTCATCTGCGGCTTTGTAAGTCAATTTTTCAGTAGCAATCAAAATTTTTTTTCGCCAGCCTTTTGCGGTCATCATCGGCAAACCTGCAATAGTATGTATTTTTAGCGGCACACCTGCCAACTTAGCGGCCAACATTCCAATCAAACCAGCTTTTGGCGTATGACTATGAACTATATCAGGTTTATGTTTGATGAAATAAAAAAACAACTTAAGCAAACAATACAAATCTGTTAAAGGTGTTATTTTTCTTGTTAACGGAAAAATAAGGTGCGGAATTTTTCCTGATTTTGAAATTTCCTTTATCTCCTTTCCGTCAGCTGAAATTGCGGTAACTTCAAATCCTTTATTATACATAAAATCTAATTGCCCAGTTAGCAACACTTTTAAAGATATTGGAACAGTTGTGATTCGAACTATTTTAATTGGTTTATACACTGATGAGTAATTAACTCAAAAGTATTTTTCCAACTTTTTTTAAAAGTTAAGTAAGGTTTACCAGTTGTTTAATTAAAACAAACCAAATTGTTAACTCGTGAATTTGAGCGATTATAATATTTCAAATTTTCGTTCAACCGCTTTAAATTTTCCATTTGCGCCAGATGAAATATCATTCACAATTTTTATATTAATTATTATATTATCGCCCATTCTATCACGAATATTTTGAATAAAAAGTTGCTCTATTTCTGATGAATAATTGTTATCAACCACATTTAAAATTTCAACATACTCCAATGTATGTTGAATGATTTTTGATTTGATAATTCCATTCAAACCTTTGTATGCTGGATCCATTCTGCCTATATAGCCTTTTTCAGTAGTAAATAAAATATCTTCTTGCCTGCCTACAATTTCATCAACAATTGGCATAGAGCAGCCACATTCGCATTTTTGGTAAGTAAAACTTTGCGCTGATAGTTTTACCCAATCTCCTGTTCGGTATTTAATCAACGGTGTTTTCCACTGACGTAAACTTGTGATTACAATTTCTGCATATTCACCTGCATTGGCTTTTTTATTAGCTAAATTATAAAATTCAAAAATGCCCGAATCTGAATTGAGGTGCAACTTTCCAAATTTGCATTCAGTAATAAATGGCCCTCCTTCTGATGAAGAATATTGATTATAAACTTTGCAGCCAAAAGCCCTTTCAATTTCAATTTGATAATGACTATACAGCGTTTCAGCTGTTGTTGAAATGGCTATTGGTATAAATTCAAGTTTAATATTATTTCTGTTGATGTATTGCGATAAAACAAAAATGGATGAAGGATAGGCATCAATAAACTGAGGTTTCAATTGATTTAATTTCTTCACATAATAATTCATATTGGTTTCAGTCAAATGATAACTTGACATAAATAATTGATTATTAAAAATATTATTTACCCAAAAAGGTGGCTTTATTTGCTGAGGACAAATTAATATTTTGCCTGATAATCTTACGGAAGAAAATCTTTTTGACAACCCAATAGAATCATGAAACCTTTGCCATAAAGCAAATCCAATTTGCAATGATTCCTTATCATACAAAATTAAATTGGGTGAGCCACTTGTGCCACTTGTAAAATTTTTATAGTGCGATGCCCTTTGTGTATTTTGAATTTCAGCATTTTTTGTTTTTAAAAAAGCCTTTGGTAAAAATGGAATTTTCTGCAAAATAATTTCAACAGAATGAGCTTCTTCAATAAATTTTATATCAATACAGTTTTCTAAAAACAATGATTTGTAGTAGGAACAATTTAGAGAACTTTCAATCAACAATTTTTTTAATTGCATTAATTGATAATTTTTAATTTCTAATTCACTGGCCTCAAAATTTTTACGATACACTGATAGATATGCTTTGTAATACTTGCCGTATCTTACTTTATGCTGCATTAGTAATGAAAAAGACAGTAGCATATCTTTTGCAAAAGGAGGCAGTTTAAAATATATATTTTGAATCTGCTTATTCATATTTCAAACGATTTAATTCCCATTTTTTCATTAACCTGTAA
>JBEANU010000356.1:0-13686 GCA_041165265.1 Bacteroidota bacterium
GCAAAAGCAACATTTCAGCTACTGATAAGCAAGCAATTTCAGGAATATGTTTTTTTAAAATTTCAGCTAATTGTTCAGCAGTCATCAGTTATAATTTTTCCAATTGTTTTATTACTGCTGCAAAATCTTTAGGCAAAGGTGCAGTTATTGAAATTGTTTTTTCATCAACAATATGCTTAAATTCAATTTTGCTAGCATGCAGCGTAAGCCTTTGCATCAAAGGGTTTTCGGTTTCTTGTAATTTACTTAATTTATATTTTCGTTTTACTGATGATAATAAAAATGGCTCGGCACTACCATACATTTCATCAATTAACAAGGGGTGCCCAATGGCTAAAAAATGAACCCTAATTTGATGCGTTCTGCCCGTTTCAGGATAAATTTCAACCAATGAAATATTGCCAAATTGCTGAAGGGTTTTAAATTTTGTAAGTGCAGGTTTGCCATGCTTTTCACTGGCTTCCATCCTTCCTGGCTTTGATGGGTCTTCCATTATTTTAAAATCGATAATACCATCATCAGGCGCATTGCCATGCACTAAAGCCAAATAAGTTTTTTGAAGTGTGTGATGTTCAAATTGGGCATTTAAATGTTTATGAGCTGCTTCATTTTTTGCGAAACAAAGTACACCACTTGTATATCTATCAATACGATGAACTGTAAAAATTGAAGCAAATTGTTTTTTTAATTCAGTAGTTACATTTATAATATTGCTATCAAATCTATCCGGAATGGTAAGTATGCCAGCCGGTTTATTTACTATCAAGTAATCAGTATCTTGGTATAATATTTCAATTTTTTGAATCATATTACAAATGTAAAAATAAGTAGTATGCTTAAAACACTTAATTGCATAAAAAACGGATTTGATTATAAATTACAAATTTGTATTTTGGCAAAGTGCATTTGTTTTTGATAAACGAAAATACTCAATCCTATGAAAGAACTGTTAAGTAAACATGAACTAGATATATTAATTGCTACCTATGATTTATTAAAGTTAAATTGGTTTGATGTTGATTTTGTTACCTCAAAAATAACTTCATCAAAAAACCTTAAGGAACTTTTAGAAATTGAGGAAACACATGCCGATTTAACATTTAAAGATTATCAAAATTATTTAGCAGACCCTGATAAAGAAGCTTCTGCCAAAAATTATGAAATAATTCAACAAACCAAACAGCCATTTACTGTACACCGAAAAATAATAACCCCTAAAGGAAACGCCAGATACATTGAAGTATTTGCTAAGCCTATATTTAATTCATCTGAAAAATTAATTGGATTGATTGGTTTAATTAAAGATAATACATTAAAAAAGGAACAAGAAATACGACTAATAGAAGCCGAAAAATTACTGACATCAAATGCAAAAATTATAAATTTTGTACATGAAAATTTAAACATGGGGGCCTACACACTTGATTTTGAAAAAGGAACTATTAGCACTGATTTTAATTATATCACTTTTTTTGATTTAGATAATGAGCATTTAATATTTACATTAAACGAGTATTTAAATTTACTCACCGAAGAAGATAAAAATGACACTTACAAAAGCGTTGAAAATGTACTTACCAACAATGTAATTTGCACTAAAATACGAACCGTTGTTACGCAAAATGGTATCACAAAATATTTAGAAGTATCGGCACAAGCCTTTTATGAAGAAGGAAAATCAGCCAAAATAATTGGCACTTTTAGAGATGTAACTGCCAAAAAAAATCAAGAGTTACAATTAAAAATTACAGAACAAAAATTAAGTGATACACTTACCAATTTAAAAAATGCTCAAGAATTATTAAGCATGAGCGAATATGTGATACACCTTAGTACATCAAGCATTGAAACCGATTATAACTTAAGTGATTTATATGAATTAGAAAATTTTAAAGCGCCTTTATCATTACAAGATTATTTTAAATACATCAGCCCTGAAGAAATTGAAGACTCAAAATACACATTTAAAAAAATTATTGAACAAGGCATTCCGTATAAAAAAGAAAGAAAAATTATTACCGCTAAAGGCAATGAAAAATTTATTGAAATTACGGGCAATCCTATTTATCACAATGATAAAGTTGTACAAATTACAGGCACATTACGTGATATTACTTTCAGAAAAAGATTAGAACAAAAATTGCTAAACACAGAAATAAAGTTGTTAGAAGCCCAAGCCATTTTGCGCATGGGCACTTTTGAGTTGAATGTAACTACAAATAAAATTGAGCACTCATTAGAATTATCTGAAATTTTAGAATTTTCTGAAATGCACATGATGACTAGCGTACAAGAGTTTATTACCTATGTGCACGATGATGATAAACAAATAGTAGCTGAATACATTCATGCCTTATTAGAGGGCAGAATGGTGGAAGAAGTAGTGGAACGGAAAATGATTACACAAAAAGGTAATATCAGATTTTTAGAATTTGTATCACGTACAATTGTAGTTGATAATGTGGTTACAAAGCTATTTGGTACATTTAGAGATGTAACTGAAAAAAAAATACAAGAAATCTGGACTGAAAAAAATCAAGCCCGATTACGTGAAGCAAGTATTGCTTTAAAGAGTGGTACTTTTCATTACAACATCAAAACAAAAATGATAGGATTATCGGATGAAGTGATGACAATTTTAGAAAACAGAATTGCAAGATATATTCATGTTGCTGATTTTTTTAAATTTATACCCACAACAACACGAAAATTATTTTTTAAAAATTTTATACTACTTCTTGAATCAAAATCTGAAATAAATCAAATCATCAAATTAAAATTTGATGATAATACCTATCGATATATTGAAATTGTTGGCTCCATTGCATCTGATAGCACTTACTATAGTGGCACATTTAGAGATATAACACAACAACATGAAAAAGATATAGCCTTAAGTAAAAGCGAAGAGCGGTTCAGGCAATTATTTGAAAACACTCCATCATTATATTTTATTATAGATATGAGTGGCGTTATACTATCCATCAATCAATATGGCGCTGATTATTTAGGCTATAAAAAAGAAGATTTAATTGGCAAGCATCATGATATTTTGTTTCAGACGGATGATAGAACCACGGTAACCAAAAATTTAGAAATGCTAAAATTAAAACCTGAAAATGTGCTGCAATGGGAAGTAAGAAAAAGAAAAAAATCAGGCGAAATAATTTGGGTAAAAGAAACAGCCCGTATCAGTACCAATCAAAATGATGAACCCATATACCTGCTTGTTTGCGAAGATATAACAAGCGATGTTCACAATAGATTACTAGTGAACCGAAAGCAAGAAGAATTAATAAAAGCAAAAGAAAAAGCAGAAGTTGCTGTGGTTGAAAAACAACAATTTACTAGCATTATGAGTCATGAAATCAGAACACCATTAAATGCAGTAATAGGCATGACAAATATTTTGCTGATGCAAGAACCCCGTGCCGACCAAGTAAATGATTTGAACACTTTAAAATTTGCTGCTGAAAATTTATTGGTTTTGGTAAATGATATTTTAGATTTTAGCAAAATTGAAGCAGGTAAAGTGATGCTAGAAAGCATTCCTATTGATTTATATAAATTGGTTCAGAATTTTAAAAGTAGCTATCAATACCGAACCGATGAAAAAGGCATTTTTATAAATACAATTATTGATCAAGAAATACCACACAATTTATTGGGTGATACCATGCGATTATCACAAATACTAAACAACCTACTTTCAAATGCAGTAAAATTTACAGAAAAAGGATTTGTTGAAATTTCAATATTAAAATTAGTTCACATCAATAATGATGAAGTAAAAGTTAGATTTGAGGTAAGTGATACCGGTATTGGCATTGCCCCTGAAAAACAGCAATCTATTTTTCAAATGTTTTCACAAGCCCACTCGGATACAACCCGTAAATTTGGGGGCACAGGACTAGGGCTTACCATCACACAAAAATTATTACAACTTTTTAATAGTGAAATTAAATTAATCAGTGAACTAAATAAAGGCACTACCTTTTATTTTGATATTGTTTTTAAAAAATCAACGGCAGCAAACACCAAAATTTTAAACAACACATTATCCGAAGGAACAACCAAATACAAATTTAAAAATGTACTATTAGTAGAAGATAATGAAGTGAATAGGCAAGTAACATCAAAATTTTTAATGAAGTGGCGATTAAACGTAGATACTGCCAATGATGGATTAGAGGCAATTAAAAAAATTGAACAATATAATTATGACTTAATATTGATGGATATTTACATGCCTGAAATGAATGGTATTGAGGCTTGTAAGATTATCAGAAATCATGCAAATGAACAAATTAAATCAACCCCAATAATTGCACTTACAGCTGCCACTATGGATAATGAAAAATCAACCTTAATTGAATTAGGGATGAATGATTATATCAGCAAACCTTTTAACCCAAGTGATTTATACAATAAAATTTATCAGCATATTAGGCAAGATGAATAAAAAAAATGTGTTGAACCATTCATTTTGTAATTACACAAAAAACAACAATGCACATTGCGGTGTATCCTATTTCAATGGTTGATTTCATAAACCCGATTACTATTTTTTTACTTTAGCACTCATCAAAAATAAATAAACAATGAGTGCAGCATTTGAAGTAATTGGCGGAAAAAAATTAAGTGGTTCAATAACCCCACAAGGCGCAAAAAATGAAGCCTTACAAATCATTTCAGCAGTATTAATTACAGATCAAAAAATCACTATTAGCAATATTCCGCAAATACGTGATGTGTTAGCATTAATTGATTTGATGAAAGATTTTGGAGTTACAGTTACCAAAATAACCGATGACACTTACACGTTTGAAGCCAAAAATATTAATCTGGATTATATGCTAAGTGACGCTTTCAAAAAAAAGGGAGGCGCTTTAAGAGGGTCAGTAATGATTTTAGGTCCATTATTAGCACGATACAAAAAAGCTTATTTACCAAAACCTGGCGGCGATAAAATTGGTAGACGCCGTTTAGATACTCACTTTATTGGCTTTCAAAACTTAGGAGCAAAATTTAATTTTGATAGCAACGATGGTTTTTTTAGTATTGATGCACATGAATTAAAAGGGTGCTATATGCTGTTGGATGAAGCATCGGTTACAGGTACTGCAAACATTGTAATGGCGGCTTGTTTAGCAAAAGGAACAACCACCATTTTCAATGCAGCTTGTGAACCTTATTTGCAGCAACTTTGCAAAATGTTGAACCGAATGGGTGCAAAAATTACAGGCGTTGGCAGCAATTTACTAACCATTGAAGGGGTTGAAAAATTAGGGGGTACTGAACATAAAATGTTGCCTGATATGATTGAAGTGGGAAGTTTTATTGGCTTAGCAGCTGCCACACAATCTGATATTACAATTAAAGGCGTTGGATATGAATATTTAGGCTTGATACCTACCGTATTTAAACGATTAGGAATTGATTTTGAATTACAAGGAGATGATTTAATTGTTCATGGCAATAAGCCTTTTGAAATTCAAACTTTTATAGATGGCTCAATTTTAACAGTTGATGATGCACCTTGGCCAGGCTTCACACCTGATTTAATTAGTATCGTATTGGTTACTTCCATCTTTGCAAAAGGCTCCGTTTTGATTCATCAAAAAATGTTTGAAAGCCGATTATTTTTTACAGATAAATTAATTGAAATGGGGGCTCAAATTATTTTGTGTGACCCACATCGTTGTACCGTAATTGGTAATAATCGTCAGCATCAATTACGTGGTATTAGTATGACAAGCCCAGATATTAGAGCTGGTGTGGCTTTGCTAATTGCAGCACTATCAGCAAATGGTAAATCAACCATTCATAATATTGAACAAATTGATAGAGGGTATCAATTTATTGATGATAGATTAAAAGCATTGGGCGCTGAAATTAAAAGAATTTAAAAATCAGTAGTGATAGATAAATAGGTTTGTTTGGTGGTAATATTGCCATTATCAATACCATGTGCAAAATCTAACCGTACAAAATATCCCATTAAATAAGAACGCAAACCCCAACCATAGCCCATCACAATGGGGTTGCGATAATACTCCGTTTCAATTGTAATATTAGGCACTGTGATAACATCTGTAAATGAAACTTTTGCTTTTGTACTCAGCGGTGATGGCCCAACCCAAGCACTGCCAATATCATAAAAGCCAATTATTTGAAAATTATTTATAAACTGACTGCGATGTATTTTATTAGTAAATATGGAATATAAAGGCATTCGCATTTCAGAGTTTACTACAAAAAAACTATTACCGTTACGGGTATTTTGCTTAAACCCTCTGAGGTTAGTTACCAAAGTTTGATACTGATACGGCTGCGAATTATTTACAGGATTGGTGTTATCAAATTTCTCTTTTGCAATCAACCAACTATCAACTCCACCTAAATAATACAATAACTTTTGTTTGCCAAATGATGAACCCATAGCAAACCGATTTGCCCAAATAAAATTGCGAAATATTTTTTTGTAATGCCTTGCATCAACCCCAGCCACATTCATATTTGTTTGTTGAGGAAACATGAGTTGATAATGCTCCACATAAAATTTAAATTTCAAGCCATTATCTATATTCATGGCTACATTACGGGTATTATCATGCACATATTCAAGTTTTGAAATACTCCAATAATCACGTTGATTTTTAGCAGCTAATGCCTCTAATTTATTGCTTAAAAAATTACGAGTATCACGTCGGAGGCTTTGATTAAATCGGAACGACCTAAACTGATTGATAGGGTAATTAAATTGCGCTTCAGTAATATCAGTAATAGCCTGAATACTCATATTGCCTTTTACTTTGGTAGGGTTGTATTGCGATGTAACAATTTTTTCAGTAGTTCTATAATAAGTAAATTGTTTATCTAATCTGTATTTAAAATTTTGGTATCGAAGAAAAAATGCAGGCGAACCTAACGAGCTCGGAACGCTTATTCCGCCTTGAATGCGATAATCTTCCATTACATCTTTTATTTCCATTTTCATCCACACACTTAATGGCGGATCGGTGTATTGTGGCACTCCTAAATAGGGTTGATAAATTTTAAATATGGAACCTTTATCCAATTGTGTTTGCATTTTAGTAGTGTAAGTATGCAGCTTGTAAGGAATTATTTTACTGTTTTTCCAAAGTGGTTCTTTCATAAAAACTGTTTCAGTATCCGCATAAATAAATGTTTGAGTATCCCATGGCATTACAAATTCATTTTGAAATATGGAATGAAAAGGATTGCTACGTGCAGCTTCAACAGTATCATAAATTAATTCATCGGGGTTAATTTTAGTACGTTCTTTGTTTTTATTCAACGCATCATTTACTGCATTTTCAGTAAATAATGATTTGGTACGAAATTGAGTGTTGGTTAAAACAGGCTCCGCTTTTAAACTATCCCGTATAGGAATTTTGAAGTATGACATTTTATTGCCTTGCCTAAAACTTTCAACCATATATTTTGATTTATTAGGTATATCAATACTGGTAATTGATGTATTATAATTGGTGCCTGTATATACCTTAAAAGTATCTTTGTATATGGTTTGATAGCTAATACTATCAATAAAATTATTCGGAATATTTAGCAACCAACTGCTTGTAATGTTTCGTGGATTGGTAAGTGTTGAATCTTTAAAATATACTATGGTATCATATCTAACAAATACGCTATCTAATTTTGCAAAGTACCTGTTTGCAATTCCGTTTTGGTCACTTGAAAAAACTAAAAATGATTTATTGTATTGTTGGGTAAATGATTCATTATAATTTATACTTCTAATAATTCTGATTGTTTTTTTTGTTTTCAGATTATAAAAAAAAGCATCATAATTATTCAGTGGTAAAATGGTATCTAGGTTTTGATTCCGAATGGTATCATGCAATCTGTTAGAGGCAAATACAATTCCTTTTCTGTTATTGATTTGAACGTAATGAGGATTTTTATCATCCCAAAAATCATTAGTAATATTAGTGGTATTACCTGTTACATAATTGTATAAATAAATATCGCTATTAGGGCCTTTGGTGGCTGATAGCAGTAAAGTATTTTTATCAACACCAGTATTTATTTCATACACCTTACGCAGCCCACCAAACAATCGCTTCACTAATTTTTTTGTTTCCAAATCATATTCAACAAAATAAGTTTTATCATGATGAACATAAAAAGCTACTAATTTTTTGCCTGATGCATCAAATGTATAAACAGGGTTTTGCTCATCAATTGGCAAAATATTATTTCGCAATCCGTACTTTAAAATTACTTTACGCTGCTGCGTTTCATCATTCCACAAAATTAATTTCACTACACCTAAATTACTTTCAGTAAATGCAAAATGATTACCATCTACTGAATATTTAGCCACACTATTAATACTATTTTTTTTATGCTTTACATTAATTAAATATTTACTGCTCGGATTTTTTCGAGTGATAGCCTCCGCTTCATAACGCTCTTTATAATACTGAAACCAATCTTTATAAGTATCATCCAATGTTTTGCCTAATACAAATTCAAAACCTGTTTCCATACTTCTATTAATTCGGGTGATGTAAAGCAAATTGGCAATGGTGCCTTTATCATATTTTTCATCCACATAATTCCAAAATGATTCACCTGCCAAAGTTTGATCAAAGGATGCAAATTTGTTGAAATTTTTAATCAAATTATTGTTGAATAAATCACGTAATCTATCATCTTTATCTACACTCCAAGGCTGCGCTAAATAAGAAACCAAACCATCAGCATACCAATTAGGCAAACTTAATAAAACTGCATTTTGAACTATTTCAGAAAAGTTGCTACCATACAGCATATAATCCATCATTATTTTAGCAATTCCTTTTCGTATTTGATTATTTAAATGTTGATGATCGCCGTTAAAATAAACAAAAATTTTATTGCCAATCACTTTGCCGCCACCACCCATATTATATTCATTTACACCAGGCGAATAATTAATATTGCTTTGCGTAAAATCATTAATATCGCCAAATACAAGCACTTCAATTTTTTTTGAGTAGCTAAAATCTAACTTTTGTTTTATATCATCCAAAGCCCTTTCAGATGCTAATACCGTAAACTTTCCTAAATCATTTCCGCCAGTACCAAAGTAGGTTATAAAATTGGGCGACTCCACATAAAACCAGCCATGCGGATGATATTGAACTCTGTTTTTACCAAAATCAATTTGTGTATTTTGAGCTTTGCTAATTAAAGAAAAGCCAAAAAATAAAATAGCTATAAATATGTAGCGGATGAATACCATGTTTTAATTAGGGTAAAAATAAATAAAAATTAATCAGAATAAATGATTTGCAATACAAGTATTTTTGCAGCCTATAAAATATTTATTAAATGGCAAATTTTTTATTGATTGATACATCAACCGCTTGTTGTAGCGTAGCAATTGCAAAAGATAACGAAGTTTTATATCAAAAAATTATTGAAACCGGAAATCAGCATGCCACCATGTTGCCAGCCTTTTCGCAGGCTTGTTTGCAATCAACTAATATATTATTGAAAGATATTAATGCCATAGGTATAAGCATAGGGCCTGGCTCATACACTGGCTTACGGGTAGGTTTAAGTTTTGCCAAAGCAATTTGTTATGCTAATCAAATTCCGTTAATTGCAGTTTCAACCTTACAAATGATTACGTACGGAATGTTGACTATTACAAATCATACAAAGGGTATTTATTTGCCAATGATTGATGCACGAAGGATGGAAGTGTTCACGGCTAATTTAAATGAAAAAGCTGATTTTATTAAAGAACCATTTCCTAAAATAATCAATGATTCATTTATAAACGAATTGCCTACCACTGAAAAAATATTTGCGGCTGGCAATGGAGCCTTCAAGCTGAAATCATTTACCCATCAGCATTCCATGCAAATTATTGATGAACAAATTTGTAAAGCTCAATATTTAGCAACTCCTACCTTTGAAAAATTTTCAAAAAATGATTTTTCAGATATTGTAAATACTGAACCATTTTATTTAAAACAATTTGGTGAAATTGTTGTGTAATTATTAAAGTTGATTAAAGATTGTAGCGATTAATTGAAGTATGTATATTTGCAGCCTTATTCTTTCTTTTTAATCATCTAATTTTTTTTATGGAACACAAAAAAGCAAAAGTTGCTGATTTGGTTTTTACTAAATCGGGCAATACAAAAGAGCAAATTTTAATTGATGCTCATCAATTAAAAAAATCAGCAGAAGTATTACGTGCAATTAATCATAAGTTGCGTCATTCAATTTTAAAATTGATTGAAGAGAATAAAAAAATTCATGTAACGCAAGTGTACGCAAAGCTTAAAATTGAGCAATCAGTAGCATCACAACATTTAGCAATTTTACGAAGCGCTAATATTGTAATTACCGAACGGGAAGGAAAATTTATTTATTATACTATTAATAAACAACGCCTTACTGAAATCAGTGAAATAATAAAATTGCTAAGCGTATAATTTTATTCATCAACAAAAAAGCCTCAAAGTTTAATATCTCTGAGGCTTTTCTGTTTTATAAATTACTTACCACTTCAGCAATCTGCACCGCATTAGTGGCGGCGCCTTTACGTAGGTTATCGCTCACCACCCAAAGGTTAAGTGTTTTGGGTTGTGAAAAATCACGGCGAATTCTTCCCACAAAAACATCATCTTTTCCTTCAGCGAATAGTGGCATTGGATAGTTAAATGTGGCATCATCATTTTGAACTTTTATTCCTTTTGAATTTTTCAAAATTGCAATTACATCATTCAACTCAAATTCATTTTCAAACTCTACATTCACACTTTCACTATGTCCGCCAAACACAGGCACACGAACCACTGTAGCCGATACTTGAATGGAATCATCACCCATTATTTTTTGGGTTTCGTTTACTAATTTAGTTTCTTCAGTGGTATAACCATTGCTTTCAAAATCACCGCCATGGGGTATGCAATTCAAATCAATTTTATGTTTGTAAGCCATTTCGCCTGCTACATTATTGCGTTCATTATTTAATTGAGCAACACCTTTTACGCCAGTGCCAGTTACTGCTTGATAAGTTGAAACCACAACTCTCTTAATTTTATATTTTAAATGTAATGGATTTAATGCCACCACCATTTGTATAGTTGAGCAATTGGGGTTAGCAATAATTTTATCAGATGCAGTTAATAGATGACCATTCACTTCAGGCACAATTAATTTTTTATCAGCATCCATTCGCCAAGCTGATGAATTATCAATTACTGTAGTGCCAGCAGCAGCAAATTGTTCAGCATATTTTTTTGAGGTAGTACCACCTGCTGAAAAAATGGCAATATCAGGTTTTTGTAAAATAGCTGTTGGAATATCAATTACTGTAAATTCTTTATTTTGATAATTGATTTTTTTACCTGCTGATTTTTCAGATGCTACTAAAAGTAATTCATCATACTTAAAATTTCGTTCGGCTAATACTTTTAACATTACGCTGCCAACCAATCCGGTAGCGCCAACTATTGCTATTTTCATTTCTGTATAATTTTTTGTAAAATACAAAGGTCAAAAAAAATGGTTTCACTTCATGAAAAACAATTCAGAAAATTTTCAAACCATAATTCATTTACTTTTGCATTAAATCTAATTTATGCTTAAACAATTTGCTTTGTTAATTTTATTAATGTTGGCTATAAAATATTCATCAGCTCAATTTTCATTTCAAAAATTTTTAACCGTAAGCGATACACTTAATAAAAAAAGAGAACTGCTAGTACATGCTGATTGTGTAGCTGCTTTTTCAACTGCAATGATAGGATTGAATTATGCATGGTATGCAAATTATCCACGAAGCAAATTTCATTTTTTTAATGATATTGGTGAATGGCAACAGGTAGATAAAGTGGGACATTGTTATACTGCATTTAATGAAGCGTATTGGAGTAGCAATTTATATCGCTGGGCTGGTGTATCGCAACGCAGAAGCGTTTTGTACGGCGCTGGTGTTGGCTTTGCCTTGCAATTAACTATTGAAACATTAGATGGTTTTTCAAAAGAATGGGGCTTTTCATTAGGCGATATTTCGGCCAATACTTTAGGTGCAGGATTATTGGTTGGTCAAGAATTAATGTGGAGAGAACAAAAAATTCAATTCAAATTTTCAACACATAAAAAAAATTATGGTGAATTAGTATTGAATGAAAGAGCCAATGATTTATATGGCAAAACTTTACCTGAAAGATTTTTGAAAGATTACAATGCACAAACTTATTGGTTGAGTGGTAATATTTCATCGCTGTTTCATGTTCAAAATAAATTCCCCCAATGGTTGAATATAGCCGTGGGATACGGCGCTGATAATATGTTTGGGGGATATGCTAATCAATGGAATAAAGGATTGGTAGTTAGAAATGATTTAACCCGTTATCGTCAGTTTTATATTTCACCCGATGTTGATTTTACAAAAATTAAAACTAAATCAAAATTATTAAAATCAGTTTTTATGTTTTTGAATGTGGTGAAATTTCCTGCGCCAGCCTTTGAATACAATACTTTACATCATACTAAATTGCATTGGTTATTTTTTTGATTTTATTTTTTTTTGAATGAAATTATTTTTGAGTGAATGAAAAATTATTTTTTTTTAATCAACAAAATTGTGGATTACATAAAAAACAAAAATTGAAAATTGAAAATTGAAAAAACAAAATACTGCTGAAGCATTAGTAAAATCAATATGTTCAAGCAATGATGATTTATAAATCGATTTATAAAAATAATAATGATGATGAAAAACAATTGTGGAAAATATGATTAAGAAAAAATTGTGTTCAGCAAAAATATGTTTCTATATTTGAACTGTGAAAATGATTAACCATCGCATTCACACTTTAACCAAAACCAAAAAAATAAAGCCCTTCCGAAAATAATCGAAAGGGCTTTTTTTATGATTTGATTTAAATAATTAATAATCAATTTTTATTGTACTTCTTAACTGTACAGCACTCTAAAACATTTTTAGATTTGATTTAAACTTCTGCCAATCCGATTCAGGCACAATTTGTTCAAAATCATATTTTATTAAGGTAAGTTTTTTATGAATAATATCAGCCCTTTCTATTGATTCAGGGTGCGTATTTAACCAGGATAATTTTTTTGACAAACCATCCTCACTTTTACTAAATTTTTCAAGCATATTGGCTAATCCTTTTGGATGTATTTTGGCCTTTACTAAATAATTAAATGCCATAGCATCGGCTTCTGATTCTAAGTTTCTATCATAAGCCGTTGATGTTAAATTCTGCAATATTTTTTTAATAATTGTAAAGTTTGTATTGCCTGCAACTGCTGATAATAAAAGCCCTAAGCCCATTTCTTTTATCATCTTTTTCATCACATGATTACATTGCATATGCGCAATTTCATGAGCCATAACGCCTGCTAATTCAGTTGCACTATCACAATCAAAAATAAGTTTAGTATATATTATTAAATGCCGATTGGGCATTGCAAAAGCATTGGCTTCGCTTTTTTCAACAAGGTGTATTTTAATAGATGAAGCATCCATATTATTTGCTTCACATATTCTGTTTTTAATTTTTTCAAGAACAAGATTAGTACTATCATTTTGAATAACAGTTTCATTAGTTTGTATTGACTGCCACAACAAATCACCAATTTTTTGCTCATTAATTTTTACAG
>JBEANU010000357.1:0-5849 GCA_041165265.1 Bacteroidota bacterium
CTTGACAAAAAGAACCAAAAGTCAAGGCTCTGTAAAAATTCGCTAAAAATTTATGCTATGCTCAAAGCAAAAAACTTGTCAGCCGATTTAAGTTTTTGCGCCATTAAAAAGCTTATTGGCGGCTGACTTCAAACAATTTTGCGTTTTTTTGCTCAACTGAAAAATTTTCTTAACGCTAATTTTTACAATGCCGCTTTAAATCATTGACATTGACTTTTTGAGGCTTGACTACATAGAAGCATAGGATTGATTTCCTAAATTAAAACCAAGTTTTCTATGCTTATCTTTTGTTTTAATTTTCATTGAAAACAGAAAAGAAAAAGGGTTTCATAGTTGCTTTGCAATACACAAAGAATTTAGGATTTTTTATTTATCTATTGATTTCTATGTTGCTATGTGGTGAAATAAAAAATATTCATTAGTGATGAGTTTTTTTAGATAGAATGGCTGGCAGAAATGCTGGCCATTTTTGTTATTTTCGAAAATAAATTCGATACAATGATTAAAAATATTTTTTAATTTTTTGCTTCATAATACAGCGTTGAGCAATTATTTTTTGTGAAAATAGTTTTTGCTACACGTTGCACATCTTCAATAGTTACAGCTTGATAAAATTCAATATCAGTATTTATTCTTTCGGCTGAAAACAATAATTCATAATACGCCAAACTAAAAGCCCGTTCGCCCAAATCAATATTACTAAATTGAAAAGTAGATTCAATTTTATTTTTTACTTTTTGTAATTCAGTTTCAGTAATTTTTTCTTCAGTAATTTTTTTCAACTCATCCCAAATAGCTTTTTCAGCAGTTTCAAAGCTAATGCTAGGCAATAATTTTCCACTTATTTTTACTAAGCCTGGGTCATGATTGCCTGTATGATAACAATTGATACCAATAAACAAGGGAGTTTCTTTTACTAACTTTTGATACATGCGGCTACTATTTCCGTTCGATAATAAATCCGTTAAAATATCCATTGCGTAAAAATCTTTATGTGTACGTTCAGGGCAATGAAATGCCATGTATAAAGCATTTGCAGGTACTTTTCGCTGCACAGTTAATTTTTTTTCTTCAGGTTGCACGGGTTCAACTGAAATATTTCTTTGGGCCACTTCACCACTTGGGATAGTAGCAAAATATTTTTCAATTAAAGGCAAAATTTTATCATCAGCATACGGACTACAAACCGCCATGATTGCATTATTAGGTAAATAATGTTTTTTGAAAAATGATTTCACATCTGTTAATGTTGCTTCTTCAATATGTTTTAAATCAGCACCAATTGTAGGCCAACGATAGGAGTGTTTGGCGAAGCAAAGTTTACTCATTAAATGCGATATATCGCCGTAAGGCTGATTGATGTAATGTTCTTTAAACTCTTCCGAAACTACTTTGCGTTGTGTTTCTAACGATTCAGGATCAAATGCCAAACTCAACATTCTATCCGACTCTAGCCATAAAGCAGTTTCAATATTTTGAGCAGGAATTACTTCGTAATAGTTAGTAATATCAGTATTGGTAAATGCATTATTTTTGCCACCAGCCATTTCAATGGGTTCATCAAAAATTGGAATGTTCACTGAGCCACCAAACATTAAATGCTCAAACAAATGGGCAAAACCGGTTCTGCTTTCATCTTCATCTCGGCTTCCTACATCATACAAAATATTTACAGCCGCCATTGGCGTTGTAGCATCTTGATGTAAAATTACTTTTAATCCGTTCTTTAAAATATGTTTTGAAAAATTGATAGTATTCATACAACAAATGTAGAACTAATAACGCTATTTTTTAAAATCAAAAGTTACTTAATTGTTGAATAAAATGAAATGCTTGTTCAAGTTTATTACATTATTGCAACTACTGTATCCTCCTAAAGTATTTAAATTGGAAAGTTCTTTTCATCACATTCCTTTATGCTCTAAATACTGCAATACAAATTCTTTTTTGCGTTGCGATACTGGTATTGAATGGCCACTTTCTAAAATGATAGTACCGCTATCTGTTTTTTTATCAAACATTTTTATTTTGTTAGGATTCACCAAACACGAATGATGTGTACGAATAAATCCATCTAATAATTCTTCATAAAAACGAAGATTTTTTGATACTAAAATTTCTTGTTTGCCAACTAAATAAAATTTTGTGTAAGCACCTTCGGCTTCACAAAATAGTATGTCGTTTATTTTTACAAAATAAGTTTTATCAATATCCTTTAATACAATTTGCCTATCCGTTAAATGTTGTTGGGTAGATATTTGCTGCATTAAAACCGACAATTGATTTTGTAAATTATTGTTTGAAATTTTATCTACAGCTTTTTGCAAAGCAGCTTGTAATTCAAATGGGTCAATGGGTTTAAGCAAATAATCAATGGCGCTAAATTTAAAAGCTTGTACAGCATATTTGTTATGTGCTGTAGTAAATATTAATTGAAAAGTGGGTTGATGTAATTGCTTTAATAAATCGAAACCAGTTCCATCGTCCATTTCCACATCTAATAAAACCACATCTGGTTGAAATGAATTTATTTTAGCAATGCCCGTTTTTACACCATCAGCTTCTTCCAACAAATGCAAGCCTTTGCTCCATTGTGTAACCATTTCTTTCAACACATTTCTTATCGGCGTTTCATTATCAATTAATAATATTTTCATGCGCTGTTAAATTAATCTTTCAATTCACTTTTATACAATAATGGTAAATGTATTTTCACAATTACACCTTTGTCAGTATTGTTATCAATACTAAATCCTGCTTTGGTTTTTAGTTTAATATTTAGCAAATATATTCTATCTTTTATTATTTGGCTGGCTCGGCTTATGTGTTCGTTATTTTCTTTTGGTGTAGTATTTAAACCTTTACCATTATCAATTATTTCAATCAAAATTTCAGTATTATTTTTCATAAAATTAATACCCATTTTGCCGGGGTAATTAATGCCCGAAAAGCCATGCTCAATAGCATTTTCAACAAATGGCTGTATAATCATAGATGGAATTAAAACCTCATCAATTTCAATATCATTAGCGGCATTTATTTCATAAGTAAATGATGTAGGAAAACGCATTTTTTGTACTTCCATATATTCATTTAAAAAATCCATTTCTTGCTCAATCGTTACATATTCTTTATAAGTACTTTCTAAAGTTTCTCTCATGATATTACTAAACTTTGATAGGTTACTTGCCATGGCTTCACCATTGCCATCACTTAAAGCAAATTTTTGTAAAGATGTTAGTGCATTAAAAAAGAAATGAGGATTCATACGAGCTCTGTTAAGCCTTTGCTCGGTTTCTAAAATATTTTTTTTATGTTGTAATGATTGCTGCCGCAAATAAAATGCAAATGCTATGGCAGCAAAAAAACCAATGATGGCAAGCATTAAATACAATTGTTGCTTTTGCGCCAAATCTTTTATGGTGCTTTCATTTTTGGCTTGATTGTATTTTTTTTCTAATAAGGTTACAGCCGCTGTTCTATCTACATTGCTAATACTATCGGTAATTGCTTTGGCTAATTCTTTAAAGCTAAGTGCCGTTTTATAATCGTTTTTTAATTCAGCAATTTTTGCTTTTAGCTCATAGCTTTCAGCCATGTACGACGGACTTTTTAATTGTTTATCGTAATATAACGATGAATCAGCAAAGCGGTCAGCTTCCTTAAAATTTTTCATTTCAATACATAAATCTGCTTTATCATAATAGTTTACACGTTTATCGCCAAGTAAACTATTATCGATATATTTAAATGCACTATCAAGGTAAATAAAAGCCTTTTTAAAATTACCACGTTCGTACGCTACACCTTCTAAATTGCTAAATGCTTTTGATACTGAATTTAGATTATTAATCTGCTTAGCCACCTTTAATTGTTGCTCACTAAATAATTCGGATGTATCTAAACTTCCTATTTTTTTAGTATCCTGATAATGCCATAAATATCTTTTTGAAAGCAAATAAAGTATTTGGCGTTTTTCATCGGGGTTAGATAATTTGGGTAAAAGCTTTACTGCATTTCGGGCATAAATAATTCCTTTTTCAGCTTGATTAGTTTGATTAAAAAGCTGAGCAATCATGGTGTTGCAGGTAGCTATATCAAATGCATTGCCTGATGCTTGGGCACTAGCTAAATATTTAAAACTGTATTTTTGTGCTGTTTCAAAATCCGATTTTTGATAATACAAACCAGCCCAAAGTTCATATAAATCAGCTTTTATACTTTCATTACAATTAGTTGATTGATAAATCTTTTCGGCCTGTTTTAAAAATGATTCAGCACTATCCAATTCATTTTTTTCTAATAAAACACTAAACTTTAATTCATGAGCTTTTGCAACACAAATATTATTTTTTGATTGCAAAAGATTCGAAATTATTTTTTCATCTTTTGATTTGTCATGGCTTAGTTTATGGGGCAAATTACAATTGCAATCACTTGCTTTCAACTGCAATGATAGGCCTATCAGCAGTAGTAAAAAGAGTAGAATCAATTTATTCATTATATCAAACATTTTATAAAATGCTAATATAATTCCATATAAACAAATACCATCATTTAATTGATAAGTGATAAAGATGAATTGGTAAGTGATGGATATAAATAAAAAACGCACCTTAATAAATTAAGATGCGTTTGTTTATGAATTATAACATTTACAAAACTATTTTTTTATTTCATTGTGTTTGGCTTCATAAATATCTTTTGAAGCATGTTGTTGTTCACGATGTATAATTGCTTTTTCCTTTTTTGAAAAACGACCATCCGCTTTTGCAATCCGTTTTTCCATTCTGATTCTTTTCTGTTCATTGGCTAATCGTTGTTTTTCGGCTGGTGTAATTTCACCACTATTTACGCCTTGATGAATCCGCTGATGCTGATTTTTTTGATGTTGCTTAATTTTGGGTTGAGCAAAAATTTCAGTACAAAATAAAAGCGTAATAACAGTAGCAATAATTTTAATTGAATTTTTCATGATTGATTTTTTTAAATTTATTATACAGCAGTAATGACAATCACAATGCCAAAAAGTTTAAGTTTGTAACATCAATATCTAAATGCCCATCCATAAAATACATACTAGCGAATTTATTTCATCATCAAAAAATAGTTTGGTGATAGATGTTCGTTCGCCTTCGGAATTTAATCATGCTCATATTCCTAATGCTATCAGTTTTCCATTATTTAGTGATGAAGAAAGGAAAATTGTAGGCACAGCTTACAAACAAAAAAGCCGACAAGCAGCCATAAAATTGGGGTTAGATTATTTTGGTGTGAAAATGAAACCTATGGTGGAGCAGGTTGAAAAATTAATTGCCGAACATCAATTGAAAACAAATTCAAACCAAACCACCATCTATGTTCATTGTTGGAGGGGAGGCATGCGAAGCGGCGTTGTATCATGGTTGTTGGATTTGTATGGATTTAAAGTTTGCCAATTAGTTGGTGGTTACAAAGCTTACAGAAATTATGTTTTACAACAATTCGAAAATAAATATTGCTTTAAAATTATTGGTGGAAAAACGGGCTCAGGAAAAACTTTTATTTTGAATGAACTTAAAAATGAAATGCAAAATACTATTGATTTAGAAGGATTAGCTCATCATAAAGGTTCGGCATTTGGAGCTTTAAATCAGCCACCACAGCCTACACAGGAGCAATTTGAAAATAATTTAGCGCAGAAATTATTAGAAATTGAAACTGAAAAAATTATTTTTTTAGAAGATGAAAGTCAGCGAATTGGAACAGTAAACATTCCGAATTTAATGTTGTATCAAATGCGAAAAGCAGAAGTGCTTTATGTTGATTTGCCTTTTGATGAACGATTAAAGCACATTATTCAAGGTTAT
>JBEANU010000358.1:0-4257 GCA_041165265.1 Bacteroidota bacterium
AGATTCGTACACTAAAATTATGAACCACGAATTTGCACAAGGCTGTAATGAAGAAAAATGCCAATGGTGCAATTTTGTGAAAACGAATAAAGTGAATAGGGCGCCAGAGAAAACGGATGAAAACAATGTGATGATGTGATAATATGCTAATGTGCTAATGAGTTTGCGCTATATGGATAATTAAATGTAACTAATGTGATTTAAAATTGAAAACAAAAAATGACAATAGAATTTAATACAAACAGTGGGAGAAAAATAAAAATAGATTCCATTCAAATCAGTAATTCTTATTCAGGTTTTCTGGCTATTGATACAATTTTACATGCAAATGAAATTGTTATTGAACATTTGGAATGTCCTAAAAATTGGGGTAAAAGAAAATTTTTAAAATTGTTGCCTAATAGTGAAGAAATGAAAATCCTATTAAGAACAACTGTATATGTTTGGTTGAGTTCTGCCCCAATCAATTCTTCTTCTTATGGTTCGGAACTTGTTTGTTGCTGGTTAGATAATTTTGAAGTAGATGAATCTATGAAAAATTTTCTTGTAAAAAAGTTACAAAATTTGGATTGGGAGCTTGAAGCGGAAGATTATTTATACTAAAAATTTATCCCATGCTGGCGCAAGTCTGAAGCCAAGCTAAGAGCGTTTGCCGACTTGTGCCTGAATAATTTAGGCACAAGTTCGCTCTACACAAACCATCGCTGCAAACTTGCGCCAGCTGGTTCAACGATTTCATTGGAAGTGGTTGAAGTAAACTATCTATTTTTCTTATTTTTGGTTGAATAAATTTTCAGAACTTTGTAACACTATGGCAAAAATTAATGTAATAAATACGGCAGTAACCATTATTTCAGTGGAAGAACGAGATTTTATTTCATTGACTGATATGGCGAATGCTAAAGAAAGTGAAAGTCGTGCGGCTGATATAATTAAGAACTGGATACGGACTCGTTACACACTTGAATTTTTAGGAACTTGGGAACAAATCAATAATCCAAATTTTAAAGTGGTGGAATTTGACCACTTTAAAATGCAGGCAGGCTTGCCAAGTTTTGTGCTTAGTATTTCTGAATGGATTGAAAAAACAAACGCAGTTGGAATCATTGTGAAGAAAGGCAAATACGGCGGCACGTTTGCTCATAAAGATATTGCTTTTGAATTTGGTTCGGCAATTAGTGTTCCGTTCAAGTTGTATTTGATAAACGAATTTCAACGACTGAAAGAAGAAGAACAAAAGCAATTGGGTTGGTCAGCCAAACGTGAATTAGCCAAGCTGAATTATCATATTCACACAGATGCCATCAAACACAATCTTATTCCGCAAGAACTTTCATCGGCGCAAACTTCTATCATTTATGCCAATGAAGCAGATGTATTGAATGTTGCTTTGTTTGGAATTACAGCCAAACAATGGAGAGATGCAAACCCTGAACTAAAAGGAAACATCAGGGATGATGCAAGTATTAATGAATTGATTTGTCTTTCCAATATGGAAAACCTCAATGCTGTTTTCATCACTGAAAAAATTGCGCAAAAAGAACGATTGATAAAACTCAACAAAATTGCTATTCAACAAATGAGCATATTGCAAGATGTTGAAAAAAGAAAATTGTTAAAGTAAATTTGAAAAAAATGAAGATTGTCAACGATACATTTTATAGAAATGGTTGGTTCTGTAAACAACAATCAAAATTTCTTAGAAGTTTAATTAGTTTTGAAAATTGGATTTAATCAAAACCATCATCACAAAAAATATTTTTTAGCATGAATCAATTTATTTATTTTTTATCGCTATTGCCCGAGAAAAGAAAAGAAGTTTTTAGCGATGATGAAAATGCAATTATTGTAAATCATTTCAATTATTTATTAAATGCAAAAGAGGAAGGAAAAATTATTTTAGTTGGCAGAACGCAGCTTTCAACCAGCGATATTAAAAATAAAGGTATTTGCATTTTTACAATTGAAAACGAAACCGAAGCAATTGAATTTATGAATAATGACCCTGCTATAAAATGTGGTATGATGTTAGGCGAACTTTTTCCATTTAAAGTAGCTATAGGTTAGGTTTTACATACTTTATTTTTAATAAGATTTGCATAAAAATAATTCTGAATAGTTGTTAAGCAATGTAGAAATTGTTGTGAAGAAAAGTACTGTGAATTTCAATTTTAAAATTTTTAAAACAATATTAGTTTTGAAACCAATCTTTCCAAACTACTTCGTATCCACCTTGTTTTATCATGCGTTCCACTTGTTGCGGTGTACGGCTATCATCAATTACAAATTGCTCTAAAGCTTCAGAGTTTATAGCATATCCGCCGGGTTCGGTTTTGCTACCTGCACTCATGGTTGTAATACCAATTTTAAAAGCATTATCTCTGAATTTTATGCTTTCCCGGGTGCTTAAACTTAGCTCAATATTCTCATTAAAAATTCGATAAGCACAAATCAATTGAGCCAAATCCTTTTCACCCATAATTACATTGGGCTGAAAGCAACTTTCATTAGGGCGTATTCTTGGAAATGAAATGGAGTATTTAGTTTGCCAATATTTTTTCTCTAAATAATTTAAATGTAAAGCGGTGAAAAACGAATCAGTTCGCCAATCTTCCAATCCTAATAATACACCTAATCCAATTTTATGAATACCTGCTTTGCCAATTCTATCAGGCGTTTCAAGGCGATAATCAAAATTTGATTTTTTGCCTTTAGGATGATAATTTTTGTAGTTGGCTTTGTGATAAGTTTCTTGATATACTAAAACTGCATACACATTGGCTTGATGCAATTGCTCATATTCTTCTTGTTCTAAAGGTTGTACTTCTATTGAAATATTAGCAAAATATTGTTTCGCAATTTTAATAGCGTTTAAAAAATATTCAATGTGTACCGTTTGATTTGCTTCACCGGTTACAATTAAAACATGATCAAATCCTAAGGTTTTAATCGCTTCAAACTCTTGATGCATTTGCTTTTCTGAAAGCGTTAATCTCGTTACTTTATTATCAAAACTAAAACCACAGTAAGTGCAAATATTCTGACATTCATTACTTAAATAAACAGGCGCATACATTTGTATAGTATTGCCAAATCGCTTTTTAGTAAGCTGATTACTTAGCAATGCCATCTCATTTAAATAAGGCTTAGCTGCTGGTGAAATCAAAGCCATAAAATCCTGCAAACTGCCATTGCTGGCATTTAGCAAAGCAGCCTCAACATCTTTACTTGTTTTGTTTTGAATGGAAGATGTAACCTCAGCCCAGTTATAGCTATCAAAAATTGTTTGAAAATTCATACTTGATTATTGAAACAAAGGTAAGTTGAAAAGTGTTTCAGATTTTTTTTATTACAACAATTAATATGATTTAAGCCGAAGCAAATTTTTAATGCAACATTGATAGTTTTAAATTAGTCATTATATTTACAAACCTAAAATTTACAACTATGAAGTATTTTGTATTAATACTCTTTCTGTTCCTTTTTTTGAAAAAATTCCATCGCTTCCATTAATATTGATTCATTAATTATAAAACCTAGTACTTGCTTAAATAATGGCTCGGTTAAAATTTATGCATCTGGAACTAATACACCATTTTTTTACAGATTAGTTAGTGGCCCTACAACAAGACTTTTGCAAAGTGCCGATACTTTCACATCGCTTGCAAGCGGTAATTATTTATTAAGAATTTATGATGCTAATTTTGATAGCACCCAAACTAATTTTATTGTAGGAGGGAATTATCAATTACCTGATTTTACAATGGTTGTGCAAGATGTAATTTGTAAAGGTGATACTACAGGGAGCATTACAGCTGCGGTAAATAATGGCACAGGTAATAATCCTTTTATTTGGACTTTGACAGATAATGTGCTTGGTACTACTATAACTAATTCTACTGGAAGTTTTATCAATTTAAGAGGCGGTAATTATACCTTAATTCTTAAAGATTCTTGTTATAATTTTACTACGAAATATGGAATAATTGTAATGGATGGCACTTCATACATTCAAAATGGATATGCATATTTCCATTTTATAGGTTGCGATACGCTATCAATTTCTTATAATTATATACTTCAAAATAGTGTTTTAATTAACAGTTATTTAAAAACAAAATATGGTGTGCAGACATCTACTAGCGCTAATCAAAATTTTATTGTTCCAAATTTAACTTATGGCGATACGGTTGAGTTTAAAGGTATTAATTCTTGTAATGATAGTGTGCTAAGTAGAACGATTGTAGCTGGAACGAA
>JBEANU010000359.1:0-7749 GCA_041165265.1 Bacteroidota bacterium
TAATTTGGCTAAGTAGGATTCGTAGTCTTCAATTTTCAATAAGTTGCTATCAGCAAGGTTTTCAAGCAATGAATTGATATGGTATTTGTAATCATCTAATGATGCAAGTGGTAAAATATCAGGCAATAAGGTTTTACTAATTTTTAATGAATCGTTCATTAATCTAAATAATTGATTTAAATCTTGATTGTTTTCAAAAATGGGTGGGTCGCTGATGAACATTTGTTTTAATTCAGCATAAGCTTTTTTATTTTTTAATCGAGCCAATGCAAAAAATAATTCATTTTGAAACATTGCTGAATCGGTGGTATGATTATACAAATCATTAACTGCTGCAATTACTTTAGGCTGTGCGGCGGTATCGGTAATGTATCCAAGTTCGGCAATTAGTTTAGTTTTATTTTCGTAAAAATCTTTTTCATCGTATTTATACGATTTAAAGGCTTTTAATAATTGCGGCAATCCTTCTTCATCATATCTAATATTGCTTATCCATTGCCTTGCTCGGTTTTTTATTTTTTCATCTTTACTATAAAAATCTTTAAAATAATTAGTCAACTGATTATTGGTAACCGATGTAAAAGGCTTGGCAACTTTTGGTACAATTGAATTATAAATCTGTGTAGTTAATTCACTTTCAACATCATTGGTACAAGCCACCACAAAGGTGTACAGCAAGTAGTTGCTTTTTAATGAAAATTTAATTTTAACTATTTTTGTTGAGCCTGTATCCGTAAATGCAATATGGCAACCGATAGTTCCGTCAGTTTGTTTAAAAAATTCTTTTTGTTTTAAAATATGGGTAGTGCTATCAAAATAACTTTGAATTTCATGCTCCCAAAATTTTTTCATATCCTTTGCATAAAAGTAAGTTGGAAATTTTTGTGATTGAACAAATACTACTTCGCCTGTGGTATCATTAGTGAATTTAAAGTTTTGTTTGGCTTGCCAATATTGTTCTTTTTCAACGCCATTTACATAGTTGGCCTTAGCATAAGCCAATTGTGAATAGGCTTTACGAAACACGGTATCTAAAATGGGTTGAATGGGTGATGAGCATTCAAAATGGGTTTCATTATCTATAAATTTTTTTGCTGTTGAATATTTGAATGGTAAAAAATTAATACTGTTAAAATAATTTTCGGCAGTGCTAATATCATTTGTTTTGCTGTGTAGCATTAAGGTGTAATAATGTACGCCTCTCATAATATTTCTGGTGAATAAATAGCTGCTATCAATCAATTTAAAAACAGATTGATTGGCATTAAAACCTTTATAGCTAAAATATTTTTTGCTGATGATATATTGTACTGATTCACTTTGGTAAGTGCTGATATTCATAAGCTCTAATTCAGTGCTATCATCTTTTATATCATTATAGCTGTATCTGCTTGAAACCCATAATGCATAAGCGTTTCCTAACTTTGAATCGATAGATTCAAACTCCCATCTATCCACTCCATCTTTTGTATTTTGATTAAAATATGATAATGGTTGGTAAGGCATTGATATTGAAAATCCGGCATTATGAGGCGTAACGCTTACAAAATTACTGGCTTCAGTTTTTGGTTTTAATTGAATAGAATTAAAGAAACTATCTGCTTCATTTCCGTTTAATAAATAATCGTTTGGGCCACTCATTTTAAAAATAATAACTTCATCAGGCAGCACAAATATTTTGCAACGCTGCATATCACCTCTTCGGGTTTTATTAGTGATTTCAAAGCCATCAAAACCATTGGTATTAATTTTTTTCTTGGTAATTATTTTGCCCGGAATATTTTCATACAATAGGCTATCCATTTTATTCAAAACTTTATTTTCATCATCGCCAATAAATGGTGCATGGGTTCTTAATCGGGCAATTACATAGTAGGAACCATTTGCCATATCTGAATATTGTTTGGTATCTAAATATCGTGTACCGCCCATATCATAAGGCTTGCCGGGTATTGATACGCTATATAATCCATCTTCACTTTTATATAATTGAAATTTAACAGGGCATCGCATTTTATCAATGGCTTCCTTCTGTTCGGCATCTCTTTCAATCATTTTAATAGGGCGCAGTTTGTATCCTTTTTTACGTAAAATTTCTATCACCCCGTTTTCACCAGGCAAATGAGCTGAGCCTACACCAACAAATAATGATGTACCTTTTTTCATCACAGTATCCATTGAGTTGGCTTGTATTACATTTCTATCATACAAAAAATGCTTGATGTATGCCTCACTTTCTTCGGCTACTTTTTCCAATGAATCTAATGCATCTAAATCTTGATTGCGATATGCTTCTTCAATTTTATCACGAAGTTTTGAACTATTGCCTTTATCTTTTGCTTTCTTTTTTTCCATTAATTCATCACGATACGATTCAATTTGAATTAAATCACTAACCTTTAATTTTTCCATACCTGTAGCACGTTTGCCTAATTTTTTACCAGCTTGGTATATGTATAAATCTAAAAAAGTATCTTCTTCATAATCTTCATTATACTTATTGTAGTTGCGGTACAATAAATTATTTACTATTGAGGGTTGCACATTTAAAAGCGATTGCAAATTATCTTCATATTTTTCCAATTCAAGTGATGCGGCTGTAAGTGGCGAACGGTATAATACACCAGCATATTTGTTTAAATCATTTTTTTCGGTTTCGGCTTTTATCATATCCGTTTGCCAATTATCTGGGTTTAATTCAAGCCCCACTTTATCTACACTTTTTAATGCGTAAAAAAATGAATCACTTAAATTAAATACTAATTTTTTGCTTACATGCATGGTGCCATACAAGTATGATTTTTGCTTCATTCCGTTGCCTGAAATTTCCCATAATAAAGCTGGATATTTTTTATGTATGGTACTTTGCTGCGCTATTGCAGGTGTTATTGATGTAAAAACAAAAATTGAAAATGTGATAAAAACAATGGAGTTAATAAGCTTCATAATTTTGAATACTAAATAAGTTTTGATGAAATAATTTGCTTCTGATTTTTTTAATTAATGTGTAAATGCGTATTGAATTAAATTGGCTCCCATTTGTAATGCCGCCAAATGTTTTTCAGGCGTATCATGGTGTACGGATAAATCTTCCCAACCATCACCCAAATCGCATTCGTAGGAATAAAAAACTACAACTCTGCCTTTATAAATTAAACCATAGCCTTTTGGTGCTTTACCATCGTGTTCATGAATTTTAGGCAAACCATTATTGAAATTATATTTTTGATGATAGATGGCATGATTAAAAGGTAATTCAATTAATTCAAGTTCAGGGAATATTTTTTTTAATGCAGGGCGTACAAACGGATCCATACCATAATTATCATCAATGTGCCAAAAGCCGCCAGCTATTAGCCATGTACGCATATTTTTTGCATCATCATCACCAATTGTAATATTGCCATGCCCAGTGGTATGCACAAATGCATAGTTGAATAATTCAGGGCTATTAATATCAATAATTGATTGCTCAGCATCTACATTTATTTTTAAATTATCTTTAATAAATGTTGCCAAATTGGGCAATGCTGTTGGGTTGGCGTACCAATCGCCGCCACCACTATATTTTAGTAATCCTAATTTTAAAGGCGGATTGGTTGTAAATGAACTGAATAGAAATGGCAATAATCCCACAAAAACTAATACATATTTTTTCATTTTTATAAATCCTATTTTTAAGTAAAACACAATGAGCCGCAAGATATTACGGCTCATCATTATTTTAGTATTAACTTATATTTTTACTGAATTATTTTAATCCTTTAGCCATTTTTTTGTTGCTGAATTTCCATTTTCATCATTACATTTTACAATGTAAATTCCGCTTGAAAAATCATGGGTTGAAATGTTTATTTGTTCGGCTTTTGAGTCAGCTTTATATACCAACTGACCATTCATATTTAATACCTCAATGTGTTTTGTTGCTGATATATTAGTCAACCATTTAATTTGTAAATTATTATTTGTTTTATCAAAGTAAGTTTGAAAAAGATTATTTTCAGTTACATCATTTATTCCATTTACAATTGCTGTAAGCGCCATGGTAGTATCATCTGAGCAATTTCCTTTTACAGCCACCAAAGTTACTTGAAATGTTCCGTTGGCGGTATAGCTATGTATTGGATGTTGTGTTGTGCTTGTTTGTCCATCGCCAAATGACCAAGTATAAGTTGCTGCACCTGATGATTTATTGATGAATGAATAGTTGGGCCCTATGTTATTGTAACTAAAAGCGGCAACAGGTGTTGCTACTACAGTTACACTAGTAGCCTCGGTGGCTGATGGGCAACCGTTTTCAATTACTTGTAAGGTTAATTGTTTGGTGCCAGGTAAATTATATTTTACACTTATTGGGCCCTGACCTATACCTGCGGATGCGCCTCCACCAAATGTCCAATTATAAATGGCTGATGTTGCAGCATTACCTGTATAGGTTAAAAATGTATTATAGTTTTCGCAAACTGGTGTGATTACACCAAAGGTTGCAGTAGGTGTAAAATATACAATTATTGAATCATAATATATATTCACGGCTGGCCCTGCTTGGTTGTAAGCATTTAAATAAATATAATATTTACCTGGTTTGGGTAAAGTTACATTAGGGTTTTGTAAGCTTGAAAATTTTGGATTAGCTGGATAATTAATAGTATCGGGTGAAATAAATGTCCAAGCCCAACTAGTTGGATTGTTTTGTGTGGCATCAGTAAATGTAACTGTAGCTCCTTCGCATATTGGTTGCGGTGGTGCAATAAATGATGGAATAGGGGCCAAACAATTAATCACACGGATACATGTGTTTGGTGTTGCTGATGATACAGCACAACCAAATGCAGTTTTTGCAGTAGCGGTGATACAATGTTTACCAGTATCTGACCAACTTACTAAATAGGGCCCAGCTCCTGAACCTACAGGGTTATTTAATCCGCCAAACGAAAATACATAATTAGATAAATTGGTAGGCGTACAGCTAACTGTTATTTGATTGTTCTGGCAAGGTTGTGTTGGTGTAGCTGCTATATTAAAAGTAGGAATCACATCAATACCTATATACACTGAATCGGTTGATTGACAACTACCGCTGCCATTTGTAACGGTTAAATAATAAGTGCCTGAAATTGTAGGACTAATAGTTGGATTTGAAAAAGAAGGTACAAACAAACTATTGGATGCTTGCCAATTATACGTCATACCCACAGTTGATGCACTTCCTAAAGTGATACTTGCTCCTGTTGGGCAAAGTACTGAATCACGGCCAGCATTGGCAATAGCTACTGAATTTACAGTTACAGTTGTAATTAATGTATCAAATTTTAATCCTAAACTATCTACAATATATTTCATGGTAAATGTTCCTGCATTAGCATAGGCATGGTTTTCCATCACATTGGTTCCATTTGGTGTTGCATCGCCCCAAATCCATTTATAATTTGATATTACAGCACCTGTTGAGTTATCAGTAAATTGAATTACATCACCTTTGCATACTGATAATGATGCCGTACCAGCCCCAGTTGTTACTACATTATTAGGGCTTGATGAATATTCAGCTTTCATTATTACTGGGCCACATGGATTGATAGATACTAAAGTTGATACAGTATCAAACATTCCTCGGCTATCGGTAAGAATTAGCCTTGCTGTATAGATTCCTGTTTTAGGAAAATATACATTAAATGGTGTGTTATTGGTTGCAATATAATGGCTTGGTGACGGTTGAAAAACAGGGCCAGTAAAATCCCATTCCCATTTTATTAAAGTGCCGCCATTGGCTGAACTATTATCATTGATTGTGTAATAAGTATTATTGCAATAGTTGGTTGGTAAAATAGTTGTTCCAAGCGAATCAATACTGAATGAAATGGTTGGCTTTGCACAACCGCCACTTTGTACTTGTGTGGTTGCCGTTGATGCTGGTGATGAACATCCAAAACCTGTTGCTACCATTGTATAGTTTACATTGCCCGTTGAAGTAGGCAAAATTACAGCCCATGGCCCATGTGCCGTTGGCGGACTGCCAGCTTGTGTGGCAGTGCCAAAGCCAGGAGTGTAGCTTACACCAGCTGTATAATTACTTAGTTTAATGGTATCAACCCCACCTGGGCAACCCGGATTAACAGTGGATGTAAAATTAGCATTAGGGTAATTAATAACTACTAAAGTTTTGCCAATGGTATCAAAAGTACAAGGATATGAAGTGATAGGATTATCGGTTGAAAGTGTATAAATAACTCGGTAAGTACCAGCAGTTAAATAGGTTTTGCTTACGCTAGATTGAATAGATGTGTACACAGGTGAAAAACCTGCACCTGTTCCAAAAAAATATTGTGATGCTAAAACTACAGCCCCATTATTAGTGGATGCATCATTGAATGATACAGGAGTGCCTACACAAACGGTATCATTAGGAGTAATTGTAAAACCTGCAATTGGGGCAACTGAATGTGGCGTTAATGTAAATTGAGTAGTACTTACATCATCACCACCGCTGCCGCTACCATTACCATAAACACCAGCTAAATAAAAAGTAACTGTACCTACTGATGTTGCTGGGGCCGTCCATCTTACATACCATTGATTGGTAGCTGAATTAGCAGTTTTATGTGATACTTCACAAGCACCATTTGCACCCAAAGTAAATATTTGTGTATGCAAAGGATCAGATTGAGGATGAGTTAAACTAAATGTACCAGCACCCACTGTACCAGCTAAAGCATCCATTTCAAAACCACCCCTTGATGAGGCAGTACCAGTACCTGTAATGGCAATAGTAATATCATACGAACAGCCAGGTACATAGCTTGTAGCCAAGTTGGTAGTACCTGCATAATATACAATTGAACTCACACTGCCGCTACCATTGCCGCCTGAATGACATGAGGAGCATGTAGAGCCCCCACCTAAACTTGAGCCTGTTTTCTGACTAGGTGGTGTTCCGGAGCTCGTGAATGAATTATTGTAAAATGCTAAGGTGGTGCAGATTACAAAAAAAATGGTAACAATAATTTTAAATTTCATAATGGTAATTTTAAGTTCTTATCAGACTGTTTTAAGCCAAAACAAGTTGCATTGTGCTACTCTATTTCATTTTGCAAATTAGAACAAAATATTTATTCATACAATATCCTGAACACAATTAATTATTCTTGGTTTTTAAAATTAAATTTGCCCACCAAAATTAATTTTACAGCTATTTATGGCAGGCATTTATATTCATATTCCATTTTGCAAACAAGCTTGCAATTACTGTAATTTTTATTTCAATACATCCTTACTGTATAAAGGTGAACTGCTTCAATCCATTCAAAAAGAGTTGATTTTGCGCAAATCATTTTTAGAGAATGAAATTGTTGAAACTATTTATTTTGGTGGTGGTTCGCCATCATTAATGGAGGCGGATGATATTCAAAGAATAATTGATTGTGTGTATAAAAATTATAAAACTGATACCTTAAAAGAAGTAACCATTGAAGCCAATCCTGATGATTTATCTGAAAAAAAAATCATCGATTTTAAACACACTGATATTAACAGATTTAGCATTGGGGTGCAATCTTTTTTTGATGAAGATTTATTATGGATGAATAGAGCACATAATGCACAACAAGCGGATAGAGCCATCAAAACGGCTCAGGATAAAGGTTTTGAGAATATTACAATTGATTTAATATATGGTACACCAACGCTATCAAACGCTAATTGGGCAACCAATTTAAATACTGCTATTCATTTAAAAGTACCACATATTTC
>JBEANU010000360.1:0-4662 GCA_041165265.1 Bacteroidota bacterium
GTAACTAATAAGGTATCACCTTCTTTTGCATTTAAGGCCAACAATTCTTCAGCTAATGGATCTTCTAACCACTTTTGAATGGCACGATGTAAAGGTCTGGCGCCATATTCAGGGTCGTAGCCTTTATCACTTAAAAAGTCTTTTGCAGACTCTGTAATTTCCATTTCTAATTTTAATGCATGAATACGTTTTAATAAACTTCCTAATGCAATATCAATGATGCTATGAATTTCAGCTTTACCTAATGAATTAAACACAATCATTTCATCCACCCGATTCAAAAACTCTGGTGAAAAAGATTTCTTCAATGATTTTTCAATTACCATTTTTTGATCTTCTTCTTTTCTTGATTCTTTAGCTGAAGTGCCAAAACCAACACCCGTTCCAAAGTCTTTTAATTGACGAACACCAATGTTTGATGTCATGATGATGATGCTATTTTTAAAATCAATTTTTCTGCCTAAACCGTCAGTTAATTGTCCGTCATCAAACACTTGTAACATTACATTAAAAATATCTGGATGAGCTTTTTCCACTTCATCTAATAATATGATGGAGTAAGGCTTACGGCGAACTTTTTCAGTAAGTTGTCCACCTTCTTCATAGCCTACATATCCCGGAGGCGCACCAACTAAGCGGCTTACAGAAAATTTTTCCATGTATTCACTCATATCAATTCTTATCAAAGCATCTTCAGTATCAAACATATAACGAGCTAAAGCCTTTGCTAATTCTGTTTTACCAACACCTGTTGGCCCTAAAAACATAAATGTACCAATTGGTTTTTTAGGATCTTTAAGCCCTACTCTATTTCGTTGAATCGCTTTTACCACCTTCATTACAGCCTCATCTTGCCCAATTACTTCTTTCTGCAAATCGCTCTTCATTAATAATAGCTTATCGCTTTCTTTTTGTGCAATACGTTTTACAGGAATACCAGTGCTCATGGCAATTACTTCAGCAATATCTTCGTCCGTAATTGGATAACGCATACTCTTACTTTCCTCTTCCCACTTCTTTCTTGCAGCTTCCAATTGCTCTTCTAACTGACGTTCAGTATCACGTAATTGTGCAGCTTTTTCATATTGTTGGCTTTTAACAACAACATTTTTTTCTTCTTTAATTTTCTCAATTCCTTTTTCTAAATCTAAAACTGCAGCAGGTACATGAATATTTTTTAAGTGAACCCTTGCTCCTACTTCATCCATTACATCAATTGCTTTATCGGGCAATAATCTATCGGTAATGTATCTTACACTCATATTTACACAAGCTTTAATAGCATCTTCATCAAATGTTACATTATGATATTCTTCATAAGTTTCTTTAATGTTGTGCAATATTTCTACAGTTTCTTCTGCTGAAGGTGGGTCAACAATTACCTTTTGAAATCTTCTATCTAAAGCACCATCTTTTTCAATGTATTGTCGATATTCATCAAGTGTAGATGCACCAATGCATTGCAGCTCACCACGGGCTAAAGCTGGTTTAAAAATATTACTAGCATCTAACGAACCACTTGCTCCGCCTGCACCAACTATGGTATGAATTTCATCAATAAATAAAATGACATCTTTATTTTTTTCTAACTCATTCATGATGGCTTTAATACGCTCTTCAAACTGTCCACGATATTTTGTACCGGCCACTAATGAAGCTAAATCTAACATCACAATACGTTTATTAAATAATACACGGCTTACTTTACGATGTACAATCAATCTTGCCAAACCTTCTACAATAGCTGTTTTACCAACTCCTGGTTCGCCAATTAATACTGGATTATTTTTCTTTCTACGTGATAAAATTTGAGAAACTCTTTCAATTTCTTTTTCTCTTCCTACAATCGGGTCAAGTTTATCTTCTTCTGCCAATTTTGTAATATCTCTTCCAAAATTATCTAAAACTGGTGTTTTTGATTTTGAATTGCCTGGTGTTTTTTTCGCAGTTGAACCAGCTCCGCCTCCGCCCTGCTTTCGTTCCTCTTCAAATTCATCTTCATCACCACCATCACTGCCTAAATCACTTTTAAAATCTTGATTGGTAGAACCATTACTGCCCAACATATTTAGTTCAGCATTAAATAATTCATAATCTACATCATAGTTATTTAGCAATTGTGTGGCAATATTATCCTTACTTTTTAAAATTGAAAGTAATAAATGTTCAGTGCCAATCATTTCGCTTCTGTGTGCTTTTGCCTCTAACATAGCTAATTTCATTACTTTTTCAGCTTGCTTAGTTAATGGCAAATTATTTACATTGGGGGAAGCATGACTAACCTTATCCTTTACTGAATTTTCAACATTTCTTCGCAGTTCAGCAATATCAACCTTTAGCGATTTTAAAATTTTTATTGCCATACCATCTCCATCTCTAATTAATCCTAATAACAAATGTTCAGTGCCAATAAAATCATGACCTAAGCGCAGGGCTTCCTCACGACTATAATTAATCACCTCTTTTACTTTGGGCGAAAATTTTGCTTCCATAATAAATTAATTTTGTGGTTAATAAATTCAAATAAGATTACACATTGTAAACAAACTAAAATTAAATTTTGTTGCAAATACGTAATAACACTTAATATAAACGTAAACAATACTTAAAAAGTTTTAATCCATATTTATGTGTATAAATAAATATTATATTAAAGGTAACTTTGTGGTTTGAAATTACGTTAAATAATGTACTTTTACACCATTACTTTTTTCACATAAATTAGTTAACTGTATGAAATTTTTTATTGACCGACAAGAAAAATACTGCTTGTTAGCACTATTAGAAGAGAAACTTAATTCATTAAACGCTACTCAATTTAAAACTGAGTTAGTAACACTTCATGCTGAAGGTGTACGAAACATGATTTTAGATTTATCAAAAGTTGATTTTGTGGATTCAAGCGGATTAAGCTCACTATTAGTTGGTAATAGAGTTTGCAAACAAGCTGGTGGCACTTTTGTAATTGCTGCGGCCAATGATAATGTAATGAAATTAATAAAAATCAGTCAGTTAGATTCAATCTTACAAATAGTACCAACAGCCTCTGAAGGTATTGATATTGTGCTGATGGATGAAGTTGAACGTGAAATAAATAACGAATCAAACGATTAAAAAAAAACATTTTTTTAAAAATATAAAAACAGCAAATCAAATTTGATTTGCTGTTTTTATTTTAAATACCCTTATGCAAATAAAATATTTTATACAGCTAATACGCCCTATTAACCTTATCATTACTGCACTTGCCATGTATGCAGTAAGATGGTTTATTATTATCCCAATTCTTAAAACATGCATCATCAATGATGGATATTTAGCACCTTATTTAAATGAAACTGAATTTTTATTATTAGTACTCAGTGTAGTATTAATAAATGCCGCAGGATATGTGGTAAATGATTTTTGCGATGTTGAAACAGATACTATCAACAAACCTGAACAATTAATTGTAACTCAACACATCAGTTATAAAACCACAACTATTTTTTACTATACATTAAATTTTATAGCATTAATTTTTGCTTCCATTATTTCGTTGAAAGTTCATTCCATAAGGCTTTCAAGCATTCATTTAGCAAGTATTGGCTTGCTTTGGATGTATGCCATGTATCTAAAAAAATTGCCCCTAGTAGGCAATTTAAGCGTTGCTATTTTATCGGCTACGGTTTTATTAATACCCATATTTTACGAACCAAAAGTTTTTTACAATCAAGATGAAACCTTTAAAACATCACTATCATTAATATTAATAATTGGATTAATAATAGGCACATTTGCATTTATTACAACACTTATTCGTGAAATAATAAAAGATTTACAAGATAAAGATGGTGACCAACAAACAGGCTGTAATACGCTACCCATATATACTTCAATTAAAACAACAAAAATTATTATCATTTTACTTTTAAGTATTTGCAGCTTATTAATAGCTTGGATTCAATACCATTTATTTATCAATAAAGCCATATATACCCTGTTTAATACCTGGAATTTATTTTGCACTATTTTATTACAAATACCATTATTAATTGTTGTTGCAAAATTAATACAAGCCAGCAATAGCAAGCATTACAAAATATTAAGCATCACCATTAAGGGTATCATGATGGCAGGAATAATATCTTTATTTTTTGTAAAATTATGGTTTGATAAAAGTTAAATTATTTACTCAACATGGGCATTCCTTTTTATTTTTTTTAATACTATTATTTTTTAAAAAAATAAAAAGTCGGGCTTTTCACTACAATCTTTTTGCAGCCCCATACATCTTAAAAAAACCTAGTGATAGTAAGCTGCAAAAAGGATTTTCGTTACAATCCCTAATGCAAAAACACCAACAATAAATATTGAACCAATACATTATGCTACAATTAATATTTAAACCTATTGAATGGATTTTATTAGCATTCATAAAAATTTATCAATTTACACTTTCGCCATTTATTGGTAACAGCTGCCGTCATACACCCACTTGTTCGCATTACAGCAGCGAAGCAATTAAAAAATATGGTGCATTAAAAGGCAGTTGGCTGATGATAAAACGAGTAGGGAGTTGTCATCCATGGGGCACTGAAGGATATGACCCTGTTCCGTAAAATTTTAAAATAAAATAAAACCCTCATTTAACAGTTTACTTCTTTAAATTTGTTCCACCAT
>JBEANU010000361.1:0-4891 GCA_041165265.1 Bacteroidota bacterium
TTCCACCATATATCCATCACACATGAATTTGAAACAAAATATTTTTACATCTAAAAAAAGTTTACTCCTAATCATTATATCAGCTGCATTACTTGGTATTGCTGCATCCACAGGCTCATTATACTTTAAACATGCTAAAAATTTAGATATTTACGCTTCTGTATTAAAAGAAGTAAACACCTATTATGTAGATGATATTTCACCCACAAAACTAGTACGAAAAAGTATTGAAGGCATGTGTAAATCACTTGACCCATACACCGTTTTACTATCGGAAAATGATATTACTGATTACCGCTTAAACAATGCAGATAAACATGGCAGCATAGGTATTTCAGTTTGTAATTGGAATGATAGCATTACCATTGAAATGGTAAATTTCAATTCAGCCGCTTACAAATCGGGTTTGCGAAATGGTGATATTATTTTAGCTATTGGAGGCGAAAACGTAGTTCATAAATCAACATCTGAAATTAATAAATCATTAACTGGTTCACCCGGAACTGCTGTAAATATTAGCTTTTTACAAAATAACACCCATACTATTATTACAAAAAATATTATTAGAGAAGATGAAGAAACAAAATTAGTACCTTATTATGGTTTAATAGATGATGAAACTGGATATATTAAATTTACAAGTTTTATGGAAAATGGTTGTAAAGAAATTACCGATGCCATTGATTCATTAAAATTACAATCAAAAAAAGGGTTGAAAAATATTGTGCTTGATGTTAGAGGAAATGGCGGTGGGTTGCTACATGAGGCAGTAAATATTGTAAATTTATTTGTACCTAAAGGCACTTTAATAGTGAATACAAAAGGAAGATTATTAAGTATTCAAAGAACTTACATTACTAAAAATGAAGTAAAAGATAATCAAATAAAATTAGCCATTTTAACCAATCATAACTCAGCATCTGCCAGCGAAATAGTGTCAGGAAGTATTCAAGATTTGGATAGAGGAATTATTATTGGGCAAAAAACTTATGGTAAAGGGCTAGTTCAGGATGTTAAAAAAATAAGCTACGGCAATCAATTTAAGGTTACCATTTCAAAATATTTTATCCCTTCAGGCAGATGCATTCAAGCATTGGATTATACTAATAAAAACAAAGATGGTTCAGTTAATAAAGTTGCTGATTCAACCAAGCATTTGTTTAGCACTAAAAATGGACGAAAAGTAAGTGACGGTGGTGGTATTGAACCAGATATTAAAACAGAAGAATCAGAAATTGCAATGATTACAAAAACCTTAAAACAACAAAATTTATTTTTTGGATTTGCTATTCAATATTTTAAACAGCATTCTAGTATAAATAGTGCTAAAGAGTTTTCAGTTACTGAACAAGATTATAAAAATTTTATAATTTATTTATCTACTAAAAAATATAATTACACTACATCTTCAGCAAAAAAAATAATTGAATTAAAAAAATCATTGGAAAAAGAAAACTACCAAACTATTGCTGCTAAAGAACTTACAGCCTTAGAAACAAAATTGCAACAAAGCGAATTGGCTGATTTACAAAAACATAAATCAGAAATAATAATTGAATTAAATAAAACTATCGTAGGTTTTTATTACCAGCAAAAAGGACAAACCGAAAATTCATTTGCTACAGATAATGAGCTAAAAGAAGCAATATTAATTTTGCATGATGACGCTAAATACAAACAAATATTAGCTATTAAATAAACTCTTGATTTGTCAACCAACTATTAAGAAGTTCTTGTTTTTGTGATTGCATATAGCTTTCATCCAAATTAATTCGTTGCCTAAAAACTTCATACAGAGTAACAGCGCAAGCTACTGAAATATTAAGGCTGCTAATCATTCCTATTTGCGGTATATAAATATTTCCATCACATTTACTTAGTAGTTCAGTGCTTACACCATCATGCTCATTGCCAAATACTAAAGCAATTGAGCCATCAATAAAATTACTATCGTATAAGCCTACAGCATCAGCATTTAAATGAGTACATAATAATTTATCGTATTTTTTGCGAACCTCCAACAAACAATCATCAATGGTTTTAAACAATTTTACATCCACCCATTTATTTGCCGAGCTACTACTTCGCTTGCCATTACGTTTACTATATTTTACTATATCGTCAATAACAAAAACTTCGGCAATGCCTACGGCATCACAACTTCGAAGTACAGCGGAAATATTATGAGGGTCGTGTACATTTTCAAGTATTACTGTAATATCAAATCTTCGATTTAATGCTACACGAGTAAGTTTATCTATACGTTCAGGAGTCATTAGAATATAATTTTATCGTCCAAAATTAATTATTAAATTGGCTTATGATGCAAGTTACTTAAAATACTACAGCCACTATTCATGAAACAATATAGAAACTTTGACACATCAAAATCCAATTAAATTATAACTAATACTTCTACCGCCACCGCTTGCTTTAAATATTTTCAATTGCACCAATTCTTGTAAATCCCTTGTGGCTGTAGCTTTAGAGGTTTTATTAATGCTACCATATTTTGCAGCATTCATTCCACCTTCAAATCCATCAGTGCCTTCGTCAAACATTTTTTTGATGGCTTTCATTTGTCGGGCATTTAATTTGCCTTTCCAATTTTCAAAAAAATGATGTTTCGCAATTGTAAATTTCATTTGCAAATCTGTTTCCTGCAAGGCTTCTTGCATCAACTCAACAAAATAATTCAGCCATTTAGTGATGTCCAAACTCAATGAGTTTTTTTGTAAACTGCTGTAATACAATTTTTTGTTTTTTTCTATTGCTGATGAAATGCTGATTAATACAGGCTTCCCAGCTCCTTGTGCCAAAGCTTTTTCAATTAATGCTCTACCAACTCTGCCATTTCCGTCTTCAAACGGATGTATGCTTTCAAAATATAAATGCGCCACAGCAGCTCGAATGGTACTAAATAAAATAGGATTTTTTCCTGTTGGTGAAGTATCATTAAACCATTGCACAAATTGTTTCATTTCTGCTGCAACTCGTTCTGAAGGCGGTGCTTCAAAATGTATTTTTTGTTTGCCATAAGCCCCTGAAACTACTTGCATTGGTTCTTTGTGAGTTCGCCATTTACCTACTGAAATATTTTTATCATACTCAAATAAAAGCTGATGCCACTCCAACAACATCTTTTGTGTAAGTGGCTTTTCAAATTCTGCTCTCATTTTTATCATGAGTTTGCATATTCCTTCTGCACTTTTATTTTGTATAGGAGTATTTTTAGGGCTTAAGCCTAGATTTTTTTTGATGGAAGAAAGCACATCTTTTCTGCTAAAAACTTCGCCTTCAATTTTTGAAGTTTTCAAAGCTTCTTTCACCATTAAATCGAGTATAGTTTCGGCATTAATTCCTTTAGGTAATGACGTTAAAGCCCCGTCATACTTAGCTTCTGACTTGGTGATAGTCAAAAGCTGTTGATGCAAATCATTTACCTTATAAGTAAAATGAGGCCAATCTTTTTGTTCCCAATTGTATCGTATCATGAGCCGATTAAGTGAATTATTCGGCTCAAATATACGCATTTTTTGAGCCGATTACAAATTTTATTCGGCTCAAATTTATTGACGATTTAGAAACGGATGCATGAATGATTATTGGATTGAGGTTGGGTTATCGCCAAGCTGAAGTATGGCTTTTGAGCGTTGGGCTTGGTGATTGCTTGGTTCAAAGTTTTGAATCAAGTAGTTCCGAATGTTCGGAACGAAGACGCTACGCAAAGGCTCTGCTGCATCTTCGCAACAACAAACAGAGCTTAACTTTTACGGAGAAGTTAATAGCCGATTTAAAATTGGCAAATAAAAATGCCGAATTCCAAATTCGGTAAAATCAATTACCTCATTTCCCTTCTCTTTCTCCATTCATTTTTCGAAACACTTTCTACAACATTTGTTGTGTTGCTTTTTGTAGAAGCAGTTTTGTTTTCAAAAAATTGTGCTGCCACTAAAGCTGCAATATTGGCTTCTTCGGCGGTTTCTATTTTCAAACATTCAGGCTTAAAATTTTTCTCAATAAAGTGTGTTGTTAAATTCCCTGTTCTAAAATCATCATGCTGCACTACCCATTTTCCAAATTGCAAAGTGGTTTGAATACCTGTAATTTTATATTCATCAATTGCTCTGCATAATCTTTCAATGGCTTCATCACGGGTAGGTGCATGCACAATTAATTTCGCAATCATTGGGTCGTAATAAATCGGAATATCCATTCCTTCTTCATATGCATCATCAACACGAACACCAGTTCCATTAGGTTTTTCATAGCGAACTAATCTGCCAATATCAGGTAAAAAATTATTCATCGGGTCTTCAGCACATACACGAAGCTCAATGCTATGTCCATTAATTTTTAAATCTTCTTGTTTAAATGAAAGCGGTAAATCCATTGCCACTTTTATTTGCTCAGCCACTAAATCTTTATCGCAAATAATTTCTGAAACAGGATGCTCCACTTGCAAACGAGTATTCATTTCTAAGAAATAAAAATTCAGTTTATCATCTACTAAAAATTCAACTGTTCCTGCTCCACTGTAATTACTTGATAAAGCTAATCTTACAGCACATTCGCCCATTTCTTTTCTGATGGCAGGCGTTAAACAAGCTGATGGCGCTTCTTCCACCAACTTCTGATGTCGACGCTGAATGCTGCATTCTCTTTCAAATAAATAAACGCCATTGCCATGATTATCACACAAAACCTGAATTTCAATATGTCGTGGAGCGGTTACATATTTTTCAATCATTACAGCATCATCACCAAATGAATTTTTGGCTTCACTCTTTGCCATTTCATATTGTTCTACTAATTCTTCTTCTTTATAAACGGCTCTCATGCCTTTACCACCGCCACCTGCGCTGGCTTTAATCAATATAGGAAAACCAAT
>JBEANU010000362.1:0-11969 GCA_041165265.1 Bacteroidota bacterium
TAGAAAAAGCAATTAATTAAAGTAAGTTTGTAGCACAAAATCTATCTTTATGAATCTTCACAATTTACGTATTGATTATCAAGCAAAGCCTTTAAATAAGCAGGATATGAATTCAAATCCATTGCTTGAATTTGAAAAATGGTTTCAGCAAGTGCTAAATAATAAAGTAATAGATGCAAATGCATTTACTTTATGCACCGTAAATGAATTTAATAAACCAAGTTGTAGGGTAGTTTTGTTGAAGGAGTTAAGCCATTACGGATTTGTATTTTATACTAATTATGAAAGCCGTAAAGCAAAAGAAATGGAAGAAAACAACCATGTTTCGGCTGTTTTTTTGTGGAAAGAATTATCAAGACAGGTAAGAATTGAAGGTATAGTTCAAAAAATTAATGATGAAGATAGTGATGAATATTTTGAAAGCCGCCCTCGTGAAAGCCAAATTGGTGCTTGGGCATCACCTCAATCTAGTATTATTCACAATCGACCTGTTTTGGAATCAAGAATTGAATTTTATACTGCCAAGTTTAAGAATACGCCCATCCCCAGACCTACTTATTGGGGTGGTTATATTATTAAACCTAATTTAATTGAATTTTGGCAAGGGCAACCTTCAAGATTGCATGATAGAATACAATATGAACTAATTGATGGCGTATGGCAAACAAATAGATTAGCACCTTAGTTACAAAACTGAATCGGGCATTGTCTCAGATGCTGTACTTTGGTTTTTGTTTTTAGATGTTGCCTTTGCAATTTCATCTTTTATTAATCCAAAAATCAAATTCCTTACTACAAATATCATTGAGATAAGAATTGTGAAAACTGCATACATCAATGCGCTAACCATTTGTGATGGTTTTGCAACTCCTTCAATATAGGGGTAATCTAATATTTCAACAATTGGTTTATCGGTTTGGTACCTAATAAATGCTTGCTCCTGCATATCTACCAATTTAAAATAACGTTGAGCAATAATCTTTTTTCGTTCATCTAAATCTAGCTTGGGTATGCCTACCGTTTGTTTTATAATAAATTTATTTGCATCATCAAATCTAGCATAATCGTATTTTAAATTTTCATACAACTCCTTCATTGAATCAGCCCTATGATTAATATATTCTAAATCGTTTTTTGCCTTTTCCGTTTTTTTATTGTAGTTAAATGTAATTAATTCATCAATAATACTTTCGTTTTCATATAGGGCCAATTCTTCTGAATAGGCATTATTGATTAAACTCATAAATCCACTTTCATCGATTACGGCAAAGCATCCATTGCGTAAAACATTTGAAGCAATTTGCAATTTTTGACCATCGGGCATTTTAGTAAAATCCGATTTTTTTTGCCAAGGCATTAGTTTGTTATTGTTATCATCCACAATCCAATCTGCCAATGTTTTATACTTTTTTCCTAATTTAGGATCTACCTTTCGTTGAGCAATAAATACAGTCATTGATCTACTAGCTAATACCTTACTCAAAATGGCCAGTGCGCCACCTTTAGCTGATGTTGTTCCATTTATCAATTCCAACGGGCTACCTGAAAGAGTTGCTTCTTTATCAGGATAAAATATTGATTTGGCGGAATATTTTGTAGGCATCAAACCTTTGTAATACCAACCACCAATACCAGCAATTATTCCTACAATTAGTATGATTAAAATGCGTTTTTTAATCAGCTCAAATGCTTGATTTATTATTCCGTTATAATTTGTTTCGTTACTAACTTCCATCTATTGATTCTTTTTTAAATTAGTAATAGCAATATACACCAATAAAGAGCCTGATAAAGTAGTAAGTGTATATGATGCCGCTTGAAGAACCGCTACAGGTAAGCGGCTGGCTTGCCTTAAGTAATTTTTTTCAGGTCTTATAGGTACATTAAGGGTACATCCATAATCAACCTTTGGGTAGATAGTGAAAATTCCGTAATTTTTAGCTTTTTTAACAATTCCATTAGCATACTTCACCGTGCATTTTCGTTTCCATGGTGCATCACCAAAGCCGCCAGCTAAGCCTATGTAATATTTGAAATCTGTATTTTCTCTATCATAAAATACATTTACTGGTACTTGTACATTGCCAGTAATTTTAATAACTTCATCTAATTCAGGTATCACTAATTCATCGCCTTCATTCAGAATAATATCCGATTTTGAGTTAGGACGTTTAATAGCATTGCCCAAATCAATTAAAATTACTGCGCCCACGGCTTGACGTTTAAATGTTGCTCCTTTTACATTGGCTGTTTGCAATATACCGCCTGAACGCCTGATTAATGAAGAAATTCTTTCTTTATCATCTTTTTTGCTATAAATACCTGGATACTTTACTTGCCCTAAAATGCTTACGTTTTTTTGTAAACTAAAATCTGGATTTTTTCTTACAAAAATTTGATCATAAGGGCTGATGATAATTTTTTCAGCAATTGTATCATCTTCTAATATTGGATCAATAGCGTATTGCTTAATAATTGTTTTTATTGGGATGTTTTTTCGTTTTGCATCCTCAATACTTACAATACTTGCTATTTCCACTTGATTATATTCTGCTTCGCCTTTCATACCACCACAGATGTATAATACATCTTTTAATGTTCTTTTGCCTGATAAAATAAAATTACCTGAATTACGCACTAAACCAGTAATTGTGAAAAACGGAATATCCTGAAAGTTGGTTCTACTGTAAATTTTCAAGGCATCAAACTGACGAATTTCAACATTATTAATTTCATATTCTTTTTGAAAAGTAGAATCAGATTTTAATAAAGAATCTTTTCTTACAACTGCCTCCAAATTTACAGGTATGTATTGTATCTGAAAATCGGGTGCAATTCTTATTACATAAGCTCGTTGCAAATAGGCTTCACCTTTTAAACCACCTGATTTAGCTATTAAATCGGCAATATGTTCCCCTCGTTTTAGTTCATAGATACCAGGATATGAAACCTCACCTATTACTTGTGCTTTATTGGTAATTTGATCGTTGATACTTCTAATAAAAACTCTATCACCATCCAATAATTGAAACTCACGAGCACCTGTAATAATTTCGTAAGCATTCAAATCCATCATGCTTACTTTTTCATTCTCAGTTCTAAAAACCTGAATATTTGCTAATCGAGCATTAAATTTTATGCCCCCGGCAAGCTCAATTAAATCCTTTAAATTTTCTTTATTTTTAAGTTGATAAATTAACGGACGTTTTATTTCGCCAGCAATATCAACTTGTTTATGGTTTACTGATACAAACAAAAAATCATTATTTTCTAAATAAATATCATCTTGCTTATCGCCATGTTGCAAATACTTATAAACATCTAAAGTATCAATATTTTTACCATTGCGTTTTACAATAATTTCACGTAACGACCCTAATTTATTGGGCCCTCCGGCTAAATACAAGGCATTAAATGCTGTATTTAATGATGATATTGAGTAAGCACCAGGTTGATTTACTTCGCCTACTACATTTACACGTATTGTTCGTACTTGCCCAATTGTAACTTCAATATTACTGCCCGATGGTGTAATGCTTTTAAATTTACTAATGATTATTTCTCTAACATTTTTGTAGGTAACGCCTTTTAGAAAAATCTTACCAATATTTGATGGAAAAATTGCACCATCTTTTCCTACAATAAAAGTATTCTGAAATTCGGCTTCACCCCAAATAGTTACAATAATATTATCACCAGGCCCAATTCTATAATCATCTGGTGGTACAGGGTTTTCAACTGGGGTGAATACTAATGAAGAGCGCCCAAAAATTGTTCCACCGTATACTTCAGTATTTACATTTGTATTTTTGCCGATGTAATCAGGTAAATCTTTTAATGCTTTAATTTGCTGTTTTTTAGCTTCATCTTCTGATAAATCGCCTTTAATTTTAAATACATCTTTTACGCTTTGTTTACTAGCATTTTGTGAATTTATATACCGTTGAATTTCTTCTTCAGATACGCCACTTTCTCTTAGTTCATTTAATCTATTTTGAATATCATTATCATTATCCGGATTGTTAGGGTCAAAATCTTTGGGTGTTTGTGTTCCTGTAGGTTTTTTTCCATCAAACTGTATGGCATTCATATCCTTAATTAATTGCGTTGCGCCCACATTACCTGTTCCAGTTTTAATTGCTCCGCCAGTGCCCAAACCTCCTATGGTTATTGTTGTAGGTGCTGTAATACCTGTACCTACTGCTCCGCCTGTTGTTTGTGAAAATGTTTGTAATGAAAATAATAAAACAACAATAGTTACTATAGTTTTCTTAAGGTGTTTTACAAAAAACGAATTCAAAATCATTTAAAAATTTAATGTTTATTAATAATTGGATAAAGATATATTTTTTTAGTTAAAATGTGATGTGGTGCTACTAACTTTTAACTAAAATTGAACAATTTATAATGGTAGTGAAAGTATGATTTACTTTAAAATTACTGTGGCTTAAAATTATTATTATTACCACCACGATTATTAAAATTGCGGTTTCGGTTATTGTTGTTTCTATTATTGCTATTGGGGTTTTGATTATTTGAATTCCCATTTCTGTTATTCAAATTATTACCACTGCCCGAAGTATTAGTTCTATTGCTACCCCCAACATTATTGGTGTTTTGATTATTTGAATTACGGTTATTATTATTTCGATTATTAAAAGGCTTTTTATTGTTTTTATTGGTTCTGTTATTATGCTGATGAAATTGACGTTGTTGCATATTTGCAATTCGTTGGTCTTCATCTAAAGCTAATATTCCGCCACTCATCATCCGCAAATCATCTTTAATGGTATCATCATTCACGTCATCACTATTCCAGTTTCGGTAAGTCATTTTCATTACTGTGGCTATGCCTTGAGCAAAATCTTTTTGCTTTACAGGATCAGTTTGTTCAATTGCTTTTGCAATTAAAATTTCAACATTATGGCCGTAATGCCTAAACTCTAATTTATTTTTTGGATACTTAACTGGTTTAGGTTTAGCAATAACGGTATCAGGTGTTGGGGTTGGATAGGGCGAATCAACATCTAATTTAAAATCACTCATAATAAATAAATGATCCCATAATTTATGTCGAAAATCTTCTACATTTTTTAAATGCGGAAATAACATGCCCATCATTTCAATGGCATATTTAGCATAATGATTCCGTTTGTCACGATCTTCAATGGCAGTTATAATATCCACTAATTTTTGGATATGGCGGCCATACTCTCTAATAATAATACTATCGCGTTGCGAATTATATTGCATAAAATAAATTTAAGTAAAAAATAAATGAGTGTAGCAATTAGGTTAAAAAAATAATCAGAGCGATTGGTTTGAATTTAACAGATGTGTAATTGCTGCCGTAAAGCTACATTTTCTATTTCATTTAAAAAAGTAAATTATTAATGCATAAAATTTGATTCAAAAATTTTGATGGCAATGGCAATCAAAATTACCCCAAAGAATTTTTTTAAAACCAATATGCCTGCTTTTCCTAATTTTTGCTCTATCCAATCTACCGATTTTAATACCAAAAACATGATTACTAAATTAATTGCAATGGCTATTAAAATATTGTACATGTTATAAACCGCTTTTAGTGACAGTATTGAAGTTAATGTGCCCGATCCTGCTAATACAGGAAATGCTAAAGGCACTAAACTACCTGCGCTGCCGGTATCTTTTTCCGATTTAAAAAAATTTCGACCAGATATTAATTCTAACCCTAATAAAAAAACTACAAATGAACCTGCCATGGCAAACGAACGCAAATCAACACCAATAATATCTAATAATTGTTCGCCGATTAATAAAAAAATTACCATCAAAATACCTGCAAAAATGGTTGTACCAAAAGGATTAAACTCAGGGTGTTGTTTTTTGATATTGATTACAATGGGTACTGATCCAACTACATCAATAATGGCAAACAGTGTAAATGATATGGTGATGATATCATTTAATTTTATTCCTTCAATCGAGGGTATTGTCATAAAAAATTATTTGGTAAGGATGATTTTACTTTACTATTGTAATGCTACCTGATTGAACCATATTGCTTTTATTGCCTGCTCTATCTTTTATCATAAAACTAAAAACAGCTGATTCAGATGCACTTGTATTATTTAATAAAATAGTATGCCCCAGCATGATTGAAAATTGCCCTTGCACCACTAATGATGAGCTGCTTGGTGCAACAGGCACTATATGAAAACGCTCTACAATAGCTGCGCTTCGGCTATCATACAAATATAATGATAAAGAGTCGGCTGATATATCACCCAAATCACCATCACCATCTGTAAACTTAATTGTAAATTTAATGGAATCAGAAAATTGCTTAACAGTAGTTGGTATTGCTTCCACAAATTCAATAGATGGCACATTTGAAATAGGTGGATTTACGGATGGTTGGGTATCTTTTTTACATGCAGTACAAATTAGTATCAACCCAATAAAAAAATATTTTAAATAGTTCATATTATTTAATTTATTAAGGTGCTACAACAAATGAAAAATAACTTTGTAAATAAAAATCTAAGCCTGATGATGGAATTTCAGTAGGCGATGTATGTTGTGCATCTTTTGTGTAAATGCGCATATATACTGGGTTACCTGGCGCAAATTGATTAGTGTTGAAAGTATAGGAATAAAAATAAGGTTTATTATTACCAAACAAATTATTCATCCAAACAGCATTTGAATTAAAGCTTAGGTTATTATAATTCACGGCATTAAAATCAACTGGATTGGTTGATAATTTTATTTTATTAAAAGTAAATTGAGCCGGTGTTTCGGTATCATCATATAATCCAAACCAAATAGTTAATTGGGTATTATTGGGTACCAAAAATGGCATAAATGGGCTTCCATTTCTTATCGTATCAATACGATATAGTGAATTGCTTCCGTTTATAATAGTGGCTACAATACCATAGGTTTGTGGCGGTGAATTAGGCAACCCAGCCACATTCCCAAATACATCAGGGGCGCCACTGTTTATCCAATTTGTAATGCGCTGTATTTGAGTTGCTGAAAGCATTTTATCATATAATGGCATACGCCCAAGCACTGAATCATTAGTTAAAATTCGTTCCTGCAACCAACTTAAATTGGCATCAAAAGGTTTTACACGATAAGCAAATGATTGCGCTGAATTATTTTTTTTAACGGGCTGCAAAACCAAAGTGCTATAAGCACTTTGCACGGTTCTAAAATCAGGTTCAAATGCTCCATCATGGCAAGCAGGCATGGCACATTTAGCGGCAAAAATATATTTGTGAATCCCTACAAAACTATTGCTATCAATTGCTATTGGTGCAATGGTTGTTGGATACTTTATTTGGCTATATGGATTGGTAGGTAAATCAGGTGAAGTACCTTCAACATATTGCTTTTTGCATGCTGTATATAGCATCATCAAAATAAAAATATTGCCAACAAAAAATAGTTGCTTTTTCATACTTTTTGAAAAATAATTTCAAATTTAAACAAATAATTAATCACATTAGCAAAAAGATTTTCAATATAATAATGATAGAAATTTTTAACACCATTGAATGTACTGCACAAGCTGAATTTAATGATAAAGGGAGCAAATTTATTGCTTACGCCATCTCTATAAAAAATACGGATGAATTTAAGTTTGAACTATCAAAATTGAAAGAACTGCACCCCAAAGCAGTGCATTTTTGTTTTGCTTACAGATTAGGAATAGATAAAAATAATTTTAGATGTAGTGATGATGGTGAACCCAACAATACGGCAGGCAAACCTATTTTGAATCAGATTGATGCCAAACAAATTACTAATATAATGGTAGTGGTAGTTCGGTATTTTGGTGGTATTTTGTTAGGCGCTCAAGGTTTAGTAAATGCTTATAAAACTGCTACACAACTAGCTTTAAACCAATGTAACATTATTCAAAAACCAATTACAAAACAAATAGTACTTGAAACCGATTATTCATTTGTTAGTACTTTAATTAATTATTTAAAGCGCCATGAAATTGAAATTACAAAAAAACAAATTGAATTATTTTGTATCATTGAAATAGAAATTACACATTCCCAATTAATTGGATTGTATCAGTTTGCCGAAAACAATTTTGGTAAAATAAATTTTACAAAACAATAACAACACTTCATTACTCATTTATCAAAATAAAACAAAAAAGAAGTTTATTTTCACACTTCAAAATCTTATTTTAATAATGAACAAAAATCTTTTTCCAATGATTATGTCAGCAACTATTTTGGCTGCATCATGCGGTGGTGGTTCCACCTCTGAAAAAAAAACTGGTCGAACTGAATTTTTCGATTTAAAAGGTATGGATACTACCGTAAAAGCATCTGATGATTTTTTTAGCTATGCCAACGGTGCATGGATAAAGGAAACTAAAATACCTGATGACCAAAAAGGTTGGGGTAGTTTCATTCGATTAAATCAGGATAACATTGCCAATTTACATGAAATTGTAGAAGACCTTTCTAAAAAAACAGATTTACAAAAAGGTAGTTTAGAGCAAAAAGTAGGTGATGCCTATGCAAGTGGTATGGATACGATTGCAATTGAAAAAGTAGGCACAGCACCAATCGCAGAGCAATTAAAAAAGATTGATGCTATAAAAAATGCAGATGATTTAATTAACTATGCTACTGCTGATTACAAAAATGGCGAAGGCGAATTATTTGGTTTTTGGGTAAGTGCTGATGATAAAAATAGTACTATGAACATTGCTTCATTAGGGCAAAGCGAAACTTCATTACCTGAAAAAAGTTATTATTTTGAAACTGATGAACGCACTAAAATGGTGAGAGATGCTTTTAAAAAATATGCAGCTACCTTATTTGAATTAACTGGTGATGAAAAAAACACTGCTGAAAAAAATGCAGAAACTGTTTTAAAATTAGAAACTGAAATTGCAAAATCGCATCGTGGCGCTGTTGAATTACGTGACCCTCAAAAAAATTACAACAAGGTGATGATGGCTGATTTAGGGAAGATTTCAAAAGATATTAATTGGGCGCATGTGTTTGAAAATATGGGTGTGAAAATTGACTCCATCAATGTGGCACAACCCGATTATTACAAGGCTTTAGGTAGCTTACTAAAATCACAACCAATTGATGCATGGAAAGTTAAAATGAAATTCAATTATATCAGTGGTTCAGCACCTTATTTAACAAAGGCTTTTCGGGATGCTCAATTTGAATTTTATGGTAAAACATTAAATGGTCAAAAAGTTCAACAACCACGTTGGAAACAAATGACTACTGCCGTTGATGGTGGTTTAGGTGAATTAGCTGGGCAACTTTATGTAAAAAAATATTTTACCGAAACTGCCAAAAAGCGCATGGATGAATTAGTTACCAATATCATGACCGCTTACGAAGCTCGATTAAAAAATTTAGATTGGATGACCGATGTTACCAAAACTAAAGCTTTGGAAAAATTACACACCATCATTCGTAAAATTGGCTACCCTGATAAATGGAAAAAATATGATGATGTTGAAATAACAAAAGATAATTATTTTGCTAATGTAAAAAGTATTCAAAAGCATGGCATTAATGAAATGGTTTCAAAATTAGGTAAGCCAGTTGATAAAACGGAGTGGGGTATGACGCCGCCAACAGTAAATGCTTACTATAATCCTTCATACAATGAAATTGTGTTTCCTGCTGGCATTTTGCAATGGCCATTTTTTGATGAAAATGCTGATGATGCTGTAAACTATGGTGGCATTGGGATGGTTATAGGTCATGAAATTACTCATGGTTTTGATGACCAAGGTCGGCAATACGATTCAAAAGGAAATATGATGGATTGGTGGACAAAAGAAGATGCTGAAAAATTTACAGCTAAAACAAAAGGTTTGGTAAATCAATATGGTAATTGTAAAGTTTTAGATGGTATAAATGTAAATGGCGAATTAACATTAGGTGAAAACATTGCCGATTTTGGTGGCGTTGCAATAGCTTGGGATGCTTATAAAATGACCACTCAAGGTAAAGGAAATGAAAAAATTGATGGCTTTACTGGCGATCAAAGATTTTTCTTAGGATTAGCACAAGTATGGAGAGTGAAAAAACGGGATGAAGTAATGCGTATGGCTATAAAAACTGACCCACATTCACCAGCTATGTATCGCATCAATGTTCCTTTAATGAACTTTGAGCCTTTTTATAAAGCATTTAATATTAAAGAAGGGGATAAAATGTATTTAAAACCTGAAGACAGGGCTAAAATCTGGTAATAGTTTTAAAAAAATTATGTCAATTTTAAAAACTCCAATGCATTAATTTGTATTGGAGTTTTTTTTAAAAATCGATTCGTAAAACCACTTTTTTAAACTATACCTAATTTGGTTTTATTCCATGGTTTTAATAAAAGGCATTTACATTTCCTAATCTAAAGGGCTATTGCCCTGCTGTCGCAAGTTTGCAGCTTTGATTTGTGCGGTGGCGAACTTGTGCTTTAATTTGGGACAAGTCGGCTACGCTCTTAGCTTGGCTTCAGCCTTGAGCCTGCAGGAGATTGGTATCAACTAAATCGTAGTCAGGAGACTTACGCTTATCAAATACAAACTACGTTGGTTGTGGCTTCGAAACAAAGACAGTTAATATTTTAAGGGCGTTGTTATAATCTTAATTTAGTTAAGATTAAAATCAATAGGCAAGGTGTAATAGACTTTTACGGGTTTACCATTTTGTTTTCCTGGAGTCCATTTTGCTAATTTCTTTACGACCCGTAATGCAGCATTTCCTAAAGTCCATGTAGGTGCATCGCAAATTTCAACGTCTTCAACATCTCCGATTTCATTCACAACAAACTGAATGTAAACTTTCCCTACAACATAATTCAATCTATCCACCTCAGGATATTTTATGTTATGCCCAATAAAATTTAATAGAGCATTTTCCCCTCCAATATATTGCGGCATCTCCTCAGTAATGAAATGATTTGGATTAAAACAAGTATCGTTAATCATTTTGCTGGTATCACTTCCAAAATCAACCTCACATTTCACAACTCCAGTTGAATCATAAGATTTCCAAACTCTGATTCTATGTCCAAAGTAAAATTCACCCTCCGTAGTGATTTTGCTGTGAAAATATGTTTTACAAAATCCATATTGTTCTCCATCCTTAGTTGTCTTCCCTGCAAAAACTCTTTCACCAAAACGGCAATTATATTCCACCAATGAATCTGACTTAGTACCATTTACATAAAACTGCTCCATCATTAGATTGCCATAAATATTATACGTCTTCCATATTCCGACTCTTAAATTATTTTGATAAAGTCCTTTTAGGTTTACTCCACCTTCATAGTTATAATAAGCAAATTGTCCTTCTAAAACTGTAAATGTTTTATCTTTAAATCTCCCATCAACAAACGGCAAATCATTTGGTCTACGATTTGCTTTAAAATTAACAGAACCATCAGAACTATCGCTGCAAATAGCATAGAGTGTGGCCAACCGTTTTGTGGTTTTCTCAAGTTTGTCATTCAAATAAATTTTTTGTTGCGAAAAAGAATTAAATGAAAAAATAAGTAATAAAAAAATAAGTTGAAGTTGTTTCATTCATCAAAAATAAAAAATCAATTCATTCTGTATAACTTTGAAAACAAATTTTTGGCTATGCTGGCAACAATAACGAGCACTCGAAAAAAAATAAAACGCATAATTGATAAAGTAGACAAATCCCCTGCTGTCGCAAGTTTGACGCAGAGCCATTGAGCGTTTGCCGACTTGTGCCTGACACATTTGGCATAAGTTCGCTCTACTCAAACCAACGCTGTAAACTTGCGCCAGCACTTGCATTGCTTTTTTCATTTTCAAATCACCACATTTTCACAACTCTCCAAACTTTTTCTCTAACTTAAACATCTCGTCTCTCAATCGTGCAGCTTCCATGAAATCCATATCCTTAGCGGCTTTCTGCATTTGCGATTTTGTTTCAGCAATTAATTTT
>JBEANU010000363.1:0-3380 GCA_041165265.1 Bacteroidota bacterium
TTTACTTAACATGTTTTTAATTTCGTGAATGTAAAAATAATTCTTTCCAATTATTAAAATGTTTTTTTTGAAAACATAAATACATTATGTTGTTATATTTTTACTTTGTTATAAAATATTAAAATTGAATATCATTTATGAATCTATCTGAAACAAAAAAGATTAAGAACGAATATGAAACTAAATTTCAGCGTTCGTATCTACAATTAAATACAGCGCAAAAATTAGCCGTTGATACCATTGAAGGACCAGTGCTGGTGGTGGCTGGGCCTGGCACAGGAAAAACGCAAATCATTGCTGCTCGTATCGCTAATATTTTATCTATTGGAGTAGATGCTAAGCCACATAATATTTTATGTTTGACTTACACCGATGCAGGCGCAATTGCTATGCGCAAGCGATTGTTGGAGTTTATTGGGCCTGTAGCGCATAAGGTAAATATTTATACATTTCATGCATTTTGTAATGATGTAATTCAGCATCATCCTCAGTTTTTTTTAAAGAGAGAAAGTGAGCCTGTTAGCGATTTAGAATTGGCTGCTATCTATCATGAGCTAATTGATGAATTGCCCGAAGGGCATAGTTTACGCCGCTTAAAAGGGGAAATTTATTTTGAAGCCAAACGATTAAAAAGTCTTTTTTCATTGATGAAAAAAGAAGATTGGTCGGCAGAAAAAATTATTGAAGCTATTGATAAACATATTGCTGAATTGCCCTTGCTTGAAAAATTTATATATCAAACAACGAATGCGAAATACGGATTTAAAAAAGGTGACCCAAAGCAAAAAGAAATTGACGCAGAAATCGAAAAAATGTCTTTGCTAAAAGACGCAGCTATATTATTTGAAAAATTTGATGCAAAAATGAAAGCCCGAGCTCGTTATGATTATGACGATATGATTTTATGGGTGATAAAAGCTTTTAAGGAAAATGAATTATTGTTGTTGGAATATCAAGAACGTTTTCAGTATGTGTTGGTTGATGAATTTCAGGATACAAGCGGCTCACAGAAAGAAATTTTAGAATTATTAATTAGTTATTGGGGGCAAGAAGCAAATGTATTTATTGTGGGCGACGACGACCAAAGTATCTATGAATTTCAAGGTGCTAGGTTAGATAATATTGTAAATTTTTATGAGCAATTTGAAGAGTCAATTAAGCCCATTGTATTAACCAATAATTACCGTAGTACACAAAAAATATTAGATGCATCAAAAGCTACCATTGATAACAATAAACAGCGATTAATTCATCTCATAAAAAAAGAAGGATTGGTGTTGGATAAAAATTTGGTGGCTTCAAATCCAAAACTAATTGACTTTATTCCTCATTCACCATCTTTCTCTGAAGGAGAAGATAGGATGAGGTCGCAAAATGAGAATGAGGAAAGAAGCCAACCAAAAGATTTTCCGCTACCTAAGGTTGTTGAGTATTACAATAGTTTTCATGAGGAGGCAGATATTGTATTGCAATTAGAAAAATTGCATCAAGCTGGGCAGAATTTATCAGAAGTGGCTGTGTTGTATTCGCAACATAAACAAGCCGCTAACATCATTAAATTATTAGAAAAAAAAGGCATACCCTACAATGTAAAAAAACGGGAAGATTTGCTAAAAATTCCTTTGGTAAACTATTTTATAAATGTGCTGGAATATTTACAAAAAGAAAGTTCAAAAGCATTTAGCGGCGAAGAAATTTTATTTCACTTGATGCATTATCCTGCTTTGCAAATTAATCCTGTTGATATTGCATTGCTGAGTTATCATATAGCACAAAAACCAAAAACAGAAAAAAAACAATGGCGCTTAGTGTTAGATAATGCTTTAGAGATAAGCACTTTGAACCTTTTATCACAAAATAAAATAATTCAGCTGGGCAATAGTTTGAATAAATGGTTGGGCGAAATGCAACAACTTACGTTGCCTATGTTATTTGAAAATATTATTTATGATAGTGGTATTGTGGAGTATATTTTAAATTCAACTACACGAATTTGGGATATGCAAGTGCTCAATTCTTTTTTCGATTTTATAAAAGAAGAATGTGCTAAAAAACCTAGGATGCATGTAAAAGAATTTTTAGCCATGTTGGATGAAATGCATGGTGAAAGCATTGAATTGCCTATTAACAAAGTGGTAGCCCAAGCGAATGGGGTTAACTTTATAACAGCTCATTCATCAAAGGGTTTGGAGTTTGAGTATGTGTTTTTGATAGGCTGTACTACTGATTTTTGGGAAAAGAAAAAAGGGCAAAATAGTTTTTATAAAATGCCTGAATCATTAGTGGGAGATGAAAAAATTAATGCCGAAGAATCGAGCCGAAGATTGTTTTATGTAGCTATTACAAGAGCAAAAAAATATTTGCAAATTTCATATCCAGCAAAAGATGTAAAAGAAAAAGGAAAATCAGCCAGTATGTTTATTGCCGAGATTAAGGATGAATGTGTGTTTGAAAAGACAAGTTTGCCTGAAGCTGATGTGATGGAACAAATAAAATGGTCATTTGAACCAAATCCGCCTGTAAATATTGAAGTATTAAAGAAAGAATTTTTAGAGCAGCGCCTCAACAAATTTTCATTAAGTGCATCGGCGTTGAATAAATATTTAAAATGCCCAGTAACTTTTTATTACGAAACTATTTTGCAAGTTCCATCAGCTCCTAATGATAGTTTGGCTTATGGTAATGCCGTGCATTATGCGCTGGAAATGCTTTTCAAGGATATGCAATCACATCCAAGTAATGAATTTGCGCCAATTGAATTGGTAATTAAAAATTTTGAAAAGAGTATGAAAAAGCAAGAGGAAGCTTTTACCGAAAAGCAATTTCCTAGACGATTGGAACTAGGCAGAAAATCTTTAGCGGATTATTATCATCATTACATCAACACATTTAATAAAACGGTGAGCATAGAAAAAATGATTCCGAATATTGAAATTGATGGTGTGCCACTAAAAGGAAAAATTGATAAAATAGAATTTGATGGAAACAATTGCACCGTGATAGATTATAAAACAGGAAACGCCAAACACAGTATTAAAGATAGCTTAACGCCACCTACTGATAAACAACCTAACGGCGGCGACTATTGGCGACAAATGATTTTTTATAAATTATTGATTGATAATTATCCTTTTAACACTTGGAAAATGGTAGAAGGTATATTTGATTTTGTAGAAAAAAATGAAGAAACAAATGAGTTTGTAAGGCATAAAGTTATCATTACACCCGATGATGTAAAAGTGGTAAGAAACCAAATAAAAGATTCGTACACTAAAATTATGAACCACGAATTTGCACAAGGCTGTAATGAAGAAAAATGCCAATGGTGCAATTTTGTGAAAACGAATAAAGTGAATAGGGCGCCAGAGAAAACGGATGAA
>JBEANU010000364.1:0-3660 GCA_041165265.1 Bacteroidota bacterium
AGAATATCTGATTTTGTGCTACCGCATCAACTGGCTCGATTAATATTAACAGAGCAACTGTATCGTGTTTTTACTATTATTAATCACGAAAATTATCATCATTAATATTTCTGAACTTTTAGATTTACATTTGTCATCTATTTAATTTTATTATGCATCAAATTATTGTAAAAAATTTATCATCAGAGTTTATTGAACTCGAAAACGAATACAATGCTCATAACTATCACCCCATTCCTGTTGTTATTGAAAATGCTAAAGGCGTTTATGTATGGGATGTTGAAGGCAAAAAATATTTCGATTTTTTATCAGCATATTCAGCCGTAAATCAAGGTCATTGCCATCCCAAAATCATAAATACATTTATTGAACAAGCACAACAATTAACGCTTACATCCCGTGCATTTTACAATAATAAATTAGGGGAATTTGCTAAATACATCACTACCCTATTTGGCTATGACAAAGTTTTGCCCATGAACTCAGGTGTTGAAGCAGTTGAAACAGCCATTAAATTGTGTAGAAAATGGGCTTATCAAGTAAAAGGATTACCTGAAAATTCAGCACAAATAATTGTTTGCGAACATAACTTTCATGGCAGAACAACGGGTGTAATTTCTTTCAGCTCTGACCCTGATAGTTACAGCGGTTTTGGTCCTTATATGCCTAATTATATTAAAGTACCATTTAATGATTTAAAAGCTTTACAAATTGCGTTGCAAGCACCAAATGTAGCAGGTTTTTTAGTTGAGCCAATTCAAGGAGAAGCAGGTGTAATAGTGCCTTCGGATAATTATTTAGCAGATGCATATCAGTTATGTAAAGATGCTAATGTGTTATTTATTGCTGATGAAATTCAAACTGGCTTATGCAGAACTGGGAAAATGCTAGCCTGTGATCATCAAAATGTACATGCCGATATTTTAATATTAGGTAAAGCATTAAGTGGAGGTACTATGCCAGTAAGTGCAGTGCTTTGCGATAATGAAATTATGCTCACCATTAAACCCGGCGAACATGGCAGTACATATGGTGGCAATCCTTTAGCATGCGCTGTTTCAATTGCAGCATTAGATGTTTTACAAAACGAAAACATGGGTGATAATGCAGAAAAAATGGGTGCTTTATTCCGTAATAAAATTTCAAATTTAAATCATCCTTTAATTAAAGAAGTAAGAGGAAAAGGACTTTTGAACGCTATTGAAATAAATTCAGATGATGAAAAATTAGCTTGGAATATTTGTTTACATTTAAAGGAAAATGGATTGCTTGCTAAACCAACACATGGTGATAAAATTAGATTTGCACCTCCATTATGCATTACTGAATCTGAAATGAATGAAGCCATTCAAATAATTACTAAAACATTTTCAAATTTTATATTAGGATAATAATTATGAAAAAAATACTAGCTTTTTTATTTTTTTTCACTTCAATTTATGCCAATGCACAAATTGTGTTTGTAAAAAAATTTAGTAATGATACTATATTGAAGGTAGCTGTAGTAAATTTCGCCAGTGATGCTGATGTAATAGTATATCAAACAAAATTTAAAAGCGAAGTAGGCAAAAACAACGGAATTTGGTATTTCAGTGAATTTGGTAGTGATACCAAAAAACATATTTTCATTACACCCTTTGCAAGTGATGCTAATTTAAAAATTTACTACACAAAATTTGCATCAGAAGCTGGTTGGAAGAATAAAAGTAAAATGAAATTAATGGAGTGATTAATGATTAAACACTCGGGCTTGTTTTACAAATAATTGGTTATCCATTCCCATCCATTTTAATTCAATATCCATTGCAAATTGATAATATTCGCCAGTTTTAATTTGCGGAACTTTGTAATAGTAATGTTTTTTAATTGCCAAAAGTGTATTATACAACTCTTCGTACTTTTTAGTTGACAAAAGCGGCTTGAACTCATTTAAGCTGCTATATGATAAAAATTCAACAACAATATTATTTGAATTTTCATCATTTGATTTATCATACAAAATAACTTGCTCATAAGTTACACTATCGGCTGATCCTACAACTGGTGTTTCACCCATTTGTAGATTAACTACAAATGCAGGATAATCATCTCGATACAAATTTTTAGTAATAGCTACGGCATTTATATTTTCAGAACCAAATGCAGGATGTACCAAAATTGCCATTGCAACCTTGTGCTGGTTCATATTAAAATATTTTCTTTCTTTAAAGGCTCTTTCACTCCAAGTGCTTGCCCATACAGCCTTTATAGCATGTTCAATTGATTTAAAACTATCTGCTAAAATTCCAGTTTTTGAATCATACAATCCTGCACCATTAAAACCATCAATATCTTCGGCATTGGTGGATGATCTAAATCTGAAATTACGAGTAGAATAATTTTGCGTTAAATAAGTAGTAATTAAATATAAAAAACTATCATCCAATTTATTTTTAGTGATAGCCTTCCTGATATGCTTTAAATTAATTTTAATTAATGAATCATTGGCTTGAATAACAGAATCTTGTAAAAAATTATTTATTAATAAATCAATCTTATTATTTGATAAATATTGTACATAAAAATAAATTGGAATAACGATTGGGTGGTATGGCAAACGAATACTATCACTTGTATTTAATTTTGACATTCGAAAAAGTTCCCCCATATTGCTTGCTTTACCACCAGCAAAATTAATAGAAGTGTATTTTAGCTTTGATACTTCAACAATAGAATCAACTTTTAAATTTTGAATTAACTCAATTGGTTTACTCGATTTTTTTTTCTTTTGAGCAAAATATTTTTTTACTCTTTCATCTGTAGTTTGGCTAATAAAAAAAGTATCTTGTTGTATCACCAAATAAACAGGTTTACCCACCAATGAATTAATGTAAGCATTGTTCCATAAGGTTTTGCATGCCATCAATGGTGTTCCTCTATTTTGTGAAAGAATACAAACATGGCTTAGTGGTGCCTGAAATGAAGTAGTTAAAATACCAGCCACCACAGGTAATTGAAATGGTGCTCCGTTGGTTAATAAAATATCTTCCGCCTTTAAAATGGTTTTATCAATATTACTTACATCTACTTTTTTTAAATACCCAAAACATTCTTTTTGAATAATGGGTTGATATACCAAACCATTGTACACTTCATTGGGCAAAGCATACGGAACTTTTATTTCTAATTTATTAAATGCATTTAATTGTTTATCAGTGGCCACAAAAAATTTTAAATCTTTACAAAAGGTATTTTGCAAAACAGCATTATAGCAATTTATATCATCCATGCAAATGGCTTCAGTACAAGCAAACTCAAGCGTAAATAAATTTTGAGCTGAATAATAATTAACGGTTGCAAATACATATTCACGATACCGATTAGGTGTATAGTTTACTTTATTGAAATCAAATAAATTACCTGATTCACCTAATTCTTTAAAACAAAAATCGTAATGAAATCGATACAATTTTGAATCTAAAAAATATACTTTTTTATCTGATATACTATACACTACTTTCACCGCCGTTACGCCACCATACTTATTTGTAAGAGGCTCAGCAGCAAGTTTTTTATACAATTCAATATTTTCTAATTTTAAATAAGAAGTAGGTTGCGCCTTTAAATTGAAAAAAGTGAAAAGTAAAATCAATAAAAAAAATAAATGTTTCAATTTGTATA